>JAIZWN010000116.1 GCA_020443945.1 Candidatus Thiosymbion ectosymbiont of Robbea hypermnestra
GTGGGTTCTGAACGTTCGCCGCACGGTGACACTGTGTCCAAAATTGACCCCTAGTCCGCTGTCGATTCCCGTTGCGATCAAGTCATTGACCAACGGAATCTCCGCCGCCCTCGGAACCGTTTCAAGCGCTTTGAACTCACGGATGTTCGCGGTTCTTGGTCAGCTATTACCAACAGTAAAAAAATCCTGTTAATCCTGAAAATCCTGTTAATCCTGTACGATTGGAAGACAGCACGAACCACGCAGAATTGCTCGACCTGTCAGCGGTGGTGCCGTAACTTTGTTGTCCCTAGGTATATACGCTGAATCCCGGAAACAACAAAGTTAGAACAATACCGTCTCTGAGTCTGCGATGAAAATCTCGCGGACGATCAGCGACGGCAGGGAAGAATTCTTTGTGGCTTTGTGGCTTTGTGTGAGAAAAAACGTTGAATATCACGCAGGATTTACCCACTACCCAACAAAGTTAGAACACTACCCACCCGATGATGACTTCTCCCGACCTCGAGCGCGAGCGTCCGCGGGTCCCGGATTGGCGGGGGCGGTTGGTCCTCTACGCCAAACTGGTGCGCCTGGACCGGCCCATCGGCATCTTCCTGCTCATGTGGCCCGCGCTCTGGGCGCTCTGGATCGCGGGGGAGGGGAATCCGCCCTGGCGGGTTGTGCTCATTTTCGTGGCCGGGGTAATCCTGATGCGCTCCGCGGGCTGCGCCATCAACGACTTTGCGGACCGCGACCTCGACGGGCAGGTCGCCCGCACCCGCAATCGTCCGCTCGCGGCCGGACTCATCGGCCCCGGGGAGGCCCTGGGAGTATTCCTGGCGCTGAGCCTTGCCGCCTTCGGCCTCGTCTTATTGCTCGATGGGCACACGATCGCCCTGTCGCTGGTGGCCCTGGGGCTTACCGTCCTCTATCCTTTCATGAAGCGCTATACCCATGTGCCCCAGCTGTTCCTGGGGGCGGCATTCGGTTGGGCCGTGCCCATGGCCTTTACCGCCGTCACCGGCTCGGTGCCCTGGTCGGCCTGGCTCCTGTTCGGCGCTACCCTGGTCTGGGCCCTGGTTTACGACACCCAATATGCCATGGTGGACCGGGAGGACGACCGCAAAATCGGCATCAAATCCACCGCCATCCTCTTCGGCCGGTATGACCGCCTGCTCATCGGTCTGTTGCAACTCTTGCTGCTGGGCCTGCTGGCCGCCGTGGGATACCTGACGGAACGGGGCGCCTGGTATGCCGTCGGACTCCTGGTTGCCACCGTCCTGGCCGCGCATCACCAGTATTTGATCCGGGACCGCGAGCCCGCGGCCTGCTTCCGGGCCTTCCTCGCCAACAACTATCTGGGGATGGCCGTATTTCTCGGCCTGGTCGCGGATTACGTCCTGGGCCGGGGAAATCCGGTTGGTAGTGGGTAAATCCTGCGTGATGTTCAACGTTTTTTCTCACACCAAGCCAGTAGAGTAGAGGACAGGTTTCCCGTGTCCTTAGATTTGGCCTATCCGTTCCCGCCCCTTTCGTCTGGCGGT
>JAIZWN010000117.1 GCA_020443945.1 Candidatus Thiosymbion ectosymbiont of Robbea hypermnestra
CGCGCAACGAAGCGGATGGTCGCTTCTCGTCGCGTCCGAAGGGAGCCCCCCAACCGCGCCAAGGCCAGGCGTGGCGTTGCTCTCTTGCTCGGTGCTCTCCTCTCGCCTTGGCGCGGTTGGGGGGCTTAAGAGGGTGAAAAATAAGGTGAAACGGGGCACTAGTACATCTGTGCGCAAGTAACGGAAACATGGCCCATAACCAGAGAGCTTGCCAGCCGGTGATCAGCTACTTGGAAACAAACCAATCATCCGTCCGTCGTTCCGGGATTCAAAATGCTGATCGCCCGGGAACAAATGCTCCGAGATTTCTCCGGTTGGTCACGCGCGGCCATGCGTAACTGACCCCGCCGGCGGCTCTACCGATACCATCGATTGCCATGATAAATCGTCGCAAGGCCAAACCACCGGCTGCGTTCGCGCGCCAAGCAGCCGCACCATATCCACAACAAAGCCTTCATCGCGAGCGTATTCGGAACTTTCGCAACCTCATCAAGCACTTGATCCATCTGCGAAGCGAGGGGCTTCTGACTGATGACGATTTCAGTGCATTAGTGGAAATGGCATCGGCTACATTCATTGAAGCCGAGGTAGCCACCAAAGTTGCACAGGTAATCGACAATAAGCTGTCTAAGGAAATGAAAAATCAACTATTCATAGATTACCTGTTGGGACTTTAAGAGATGACAGAAAAAAGGGGCGCTTGAGCGCCCCTTTTCGGTTAGAAGGGAAGGTTCGGAACCGGGATCAGTTGACCTTGGGTTCCAGCTCGCCCTTGGTGTAGCGGGTGGTCATGGTCTCCAACGAAAGGGCCGTGATTTTCGAGGCGTTGCCGGCGGTGCCGAAGGCCTCATAGCGGGCCTTGCAGATCTCGGACATGGCCTTGGTCGTGGCGGCAAGGTACTTGCGCGGATCGAACTCGGCCGGCTTGTCGTGCAGGAACTTGCGGACGGCGCCGGTGGAGGCCATGCGCAGATCCGTGTCGATATTGACCTTGCGCACCCCGTGCTTGATGCCCTCGACGATCTCCTCGACCGGCACGCCGTAGGTCTCGCCCATGGCCCCGCCGTGGTCGTTGATGATCTTCAGCCAGTCCTGAGGCACCGAGGAGGAGCCGTGCATCACCAGATGGGTATTGGGGATGCGCTTGTTGATCTCCTTGATACGGTTGATGGCCAGGATATCGCCGGTGGGCGGACGGGTGAACTTATAGGCGCCGTGGGAGGTGCCGATGGCGATGGCCAAGGCGTCGACGCCGGTCTTCTTGACGAAATCCGCGGCCTCTTCCGGATCGGTCAGCAGCTGGTCGTGAGACAGGGTGCCCTCGGCGCCGATGCCGTCTTCTTCACCCGCCTGCCCGGTCTCCAGGGAACCGAGACAACCCAGCTCGCCTTCCACCGAGACGCCGCAGGCGTGGGCCATATCGACCACCTTCTTGGTGGTGTCCACGTTGTACTCATAGCTGGCGGGCGTCTTGCCGTCTTCCTTGAGGGAGCCGTCCATCATGACGGAGGAGAAGCCGAGCTGGATGGAACGCTGGCATACCGCCGGGGAGGTGCCGTGGTCCTGATGCATGCACACGGGGATGTGCGGCCACTCCTCGATGGCGGCCAGGATCAGGTGGCGCAGGAAGGGGGCGCCGGCATACTTGCGGGCACCGGCGGAGGCCTGGACGATGACGGGGGAATCGGTCTCGTCGGCCGCCTCCATGATGGCGCGCATCTGCTCCAGGTTATTGACGTTGTAGGCGGGCACGCCATAGCCCTTCTCGGCGGCGTGGTCCAGCAGTTGACGCATTGAAATCAAGGCCATGATGGTTCTCCATCTTGTCGGTTGGTGGATATACCCGTCACATGTGAATTTTCCGTTGCCTTACGGATATTCCCTGGATACGAGAACCGCGTCTCGCTGTTCCGGAAAACTCACATGTGACGGATAGAGAGAAAGTTTGAAAAATATAGCCTTTAGCTGCTAGCTTTGTGGTTGCCATCAATGCAGTGAACGTTCGAAAACAACAGGAAAAAAATCCTGTTTAGTAAAGCGAAGTTTTTATCGGCTAATGCCTGCACCCTTTGGGGAAGCTTATGGTAGTGAAACCAGAACTCGGGAGAGGCAAAATGATTCAAAGCGGGGTACATTGACCGGCCACGAAGGCTTTGTCCGCCCGCTCGCCGGCTCCGTCAAGTCGACCGGCCAAGATATCGGTTGCTATCTGTTTGTCCCATTGATCAGCCAGAAATTCTTCGAACCATCCTGCAAACTTGTCAAGATCCTCTGGTGAAAGGTGCAATACCGCATCTTCCAGTTGCTCGGTTGTCATCTTGCTTTACCCCAGTCTCTCTGGCTCCCACGCTCCAGAGATTGTGAAAGTATTCGTTTTTCCCGGAAGTGGTGGGATGGAACCGCTCTATTTCACCCTAAATTCTATATCAGGTGGGACAGCCAGATTGATGGGCACGCTACGCTTTGTGCTGTCTGCAAGTCATTGCGATTCGGAAACTTCCGAAGCATGACCAAAACTTCGGGGCATCTTACCAGACGCTTGCTTTGCCCATCCTACATGCTGATCACCTTCAAACCGCTATCTCCATTATCTTGCCCCTACCCGATACAGCAAGCTCCTTAACGTCCACTGACAAACAACCTTCGACGGCTTCATAGAGATTACTCAACAATTCATCAAATGAATCTCCCTGAGTAGCGCATCCCGGAACGGAGGGTACTTCAGCCCAATAGCCTCCTTCTTCCGCTTCATGTACCACTACTTTCAATTTCATGCTTTCTGGCTCCCACGCTCCAGCGTGGGAGCAAGTCCGGACGCTCCAGCGTCATGAGACCTTGGCCGCTGGAGCGGCCACAATGGCGTTCCCACGCTGGAGCGTGGGAACGAGCCTGCTGCCGTCCATCGATGCGGTTCGGCCATCCCTGGCCTCACCACATCCTACGGACTTAGCCCTTCGCGCGTTCCTCCAGCATGGCCACGGCGGGCAGGGTCTTGCCTTCCAGGTATTCGAGGAAAGCGCCGCCGGCGGTGGAGATATAGGACACCTGGTCATAGATGTCGTACTTCTGGATAGCCGCGATGGTGTCGCCGCCGCCGGCCAGGCTGAAACCGGAGGTCTTGGCGATGGCCATGGAGACTGTTTTGGTGCCTTCGCCGAACTGATCGAACTCGAACACGCCCACCGGGCCGTTCCAGACGATGGTGCCGGCCTTGGCGATGATGTCGGCCAGCTCCTGGGCGGATTTGGGGCCGATGTCGAAGATCATGTCGTCGTCGGTCACGTCGCCGGCGTCCTTGAGGGTCGCGGGCTCCTTCTCGTCGAACTTCTTGCCGCACACCACATCCACGGCGATGGGAATCTTGGCGCCGCGTTTAGCCATCTTGTCGATCAGCTTCCTGGCGGTATCCACCAAGTCGTCTTCGCACAGGGACTTGCCGACATTCTTGCCCGTGGCCTTGAGGAAGGTGTTGGCGATGCCGCCGCCGACCACGAGCTGGTCGACCTTCTCCGACAGGGCCTCGAGTACGGTGAGCTTGGTGGAGACCTTGGAGCCGCCGACGATGGCGACCATGGGACGGGCCGGCTTGGCCAGGGCCTTGGCGAGGGCATCCAGCTCCTCGGAGAGCAAGAGGCCGGCACAGGCCTTGGGGGCGAGCTTGCCGACGCCGTGGGTGGAGGCCTGGGCGCGGTGGGCGGTGCCGAAGGCGTCCATGACAAAGACATCGCACAGATCGGCGTATTTCTTAGCCAGCTCCTCGTTGTCTTTCTTCTCGCCCTTGTTGAAGCGCACGTTTTCCAGCAGGACGACCTCGCCCCCGGCCACATCCGGCTTCTTGTCCAGGTAGTCCTTGACCAGGGGCACCGGCTTGCCGAGCTTGGCGGACATATCGTCGGCGATGGGTTGCATGGAGTTTTCCCGGTCCACCACGCCCTCCTCCGGGCGACCCCGGTGGGAGAACACCATGACCCTGGCGCCGGCCTTCATGCAGTACTCGACGGTGGGCATGGAGGCGGTGATGCGGGCATCGGATGTCACCTTGCCGTCCTTGACGGGGACATTGAGATCGGCGCGGATCAGTACGCGCTTACCGGCAAGATCGAGATCGGTGAGCTTGGTGAATGACATAGAGAGTTCTCCGCAATGTTAGGTTTTGGTGGCTTTTTACATAGTTTCAGCCTGATCCTGCATTTTCCTGAAGGATCGGCTAATTAGGATGGAACCTATGAATATCTGTGGAGATTGTACCGGAAAACAGGCTGAAACTATGTACTGGCAAGGCTTCGCCTCGGATCGACGAGACATGGGTTTTTTATCAAATCGGATTTTCCGAGCTTCGATTGCGCTAACGACCGGCATAAGCCGACGTATACTGCGCTTGCATGCCGAAATCGAAAAACCGTACCGAAGCTCGACGGCACAGTACGCGGTCGGCTTGCGTCAGGCAGCGATTTTCTCCGGTTTAGGCTTACGAGCTGGAAACGATACCAGTTTGTGCCCCCCTTCTGCTTGCTTAACTTGTATATCTTTGCAAATCGCATCGATATCGAAATCAAGCTGTCGGGCATATTCTTCCCGCAACTTATGGATCTCTTCTACAATAGGATCATGCCACATAGTTACGCCTCCAGTAGCTCTTGAGGAGTACAAACAATTGGAGGCTCGAAGCCTTTGGAACGACACATACTTTCGATACGAGGACGAAGTACGGCATTGTTAATGTGGGTACAATTCCAGGTAAGCAGGTATTCGACGCCATGGACTACAGCAACCGCAATATCGATGTCTCGACGTATACCTTATTGTTTCACAATAGCAGTTGCAAATTAATGAAGAACCTAACAGCCCCTAGGTTGGGGTGAGCTTGCGAACCCCAACAAAAAATCGCCATACCGAGTTCAGAATCGTTGGGGTTTGTCGCCCCTGCCGGGGCGACCTAACCTCAACCTACATGGGCTATATGAGAACCTTAAGTTTACCCAACGGCGACCTCTACATGAGTTACATACACTTCACCATGAAGTCTTATAAATGATGTATTTACGTTCAATTTCCATGTGGTCACCTTATTGCGTACCACTGATAGCCCGTAGGATGCGGTGAGGAACGAACCGCCTTTACAGCTAAATTGCTATGGGTTGCATAGTAAAAACTCGCGCGATTTTAGATGCGCGCTCCAAATCTCCACGACGTAGCGCCTCATGAACATCATCTAACTTGTAGGCGTCTTGAAGCGACAAATAGGGCGACCATTCATCGTCTGTGACAATCAACTCCACATCGACTTCTGCCACAAGCTGGCCTTCGTGGATATATTTCGTCTTTTTGCGCATGTTCATTGTTTACGCTTCTTGAAATCAGCATTCCATCGAAAGGGATCGGGACGGTACGCCGTCACCAACACTGCTGGCCGCGTGTGTCCCTTCGGGATACCCCATACGACGTGAACTGGCTGACCATTAGTGCCGGCTTGTAGCACCAATACTGATGCACCTTTGGGATAGTTGGGATAGTCCTCTACAAGTATAGCGTTGTTGATTCCGTTTACTATTTCCCGTGCTGTCAAACCGTCGTTCGCGAGCTCTTCGTATCCGTGTTCCGAGATACGAATGTCACCGGATGCTACCAAGTGCCTGAGCGTTGCGAGGATGTCACTCACGGTATGATTCTGTATTGATCTTTCCGCCTTTCACCGCCTAACAGATGAAATGGAACGAACGCTTCCAGATTATTAGTCATAGCAGGTTTGAGTGTACGAATTGATGGGCACGCTTCGCTTCGTGCATCCGACAAGCAGCGCGGTTCGGAAACTGCCGTGGAATGACTACAACCTTCAAGCCATCCTGATGGACGCTTGCTTTGCCCATCCTACGGACTAAATCAGGCCAAATTTGCTCTTGTTTATTCGCATCCATCTTTCAATTGATTAAGTGAGCATTATCATTCCCTGCTCATTATCTGATAATGAGGGTGCTTCCATTGTTATATCTTTCTTGGCATTTGGAGACTGCCTTTTTAGACGGTCTTCAACAGGAGACAGGAGCCAAGAACATAAGACCCCAGGGGGAACGCCGTGGCGTTTCCCCTGGGTCTTGTGCCTATTCCCTGGGCTTTACTTGGCGATGTGCTCGACGAAGCGCAGCATGTTGCAGGTGTAGCCGTATTCGTTGTCGTACCAGGCGATGACCTTGACGAAGGTGGGATCCAGGGCGATGCCGGCCTCGGCGTCGAAGATGGAGGGCGTGCCCTTACCCCGGAAGTCGGTGGCGACGACCTTTTCGTCCGTATAGGCCAGCACACCGGCCAGGTCGCCTTGCGTGGAGGCGCCCTTCATGGCGGCGCAGATGTCTTCGTATTTGGCCTCGTTGGTCAGCTCGACGGTGAGGTCGACTACGGAGACGTCGGAGGTGGGTACGCGGAAGGCCATGCCGGTGAGCTTGCCGTTGAGCTCGGGCAGGACCTTGCCGACGGCCTTGGCGGCGCCGGTGGAGGAGGGGATGATGTTTTCCAGGATGCCGCGACCACCGCGCCAGTCCTTCATGGAGGGGCCGTCGACGGTCTTCTGGGTAGCGGTGGCGGCGTGGACGGTGGTCATGAGGCCGCGTTTGACGCCCCAGTTGTCATGCAGCACCTTGGTCACGGGAGCCAGACAGTTGGTGGTGCAGGAGGCGGCGGAGACGATGGCCTCGTCCTTGTAGGTTTTGTGGTTGACGCCGTAGACGAACATGGGGGTGTCGTCCTTGGAGGGCGCGGATTGCACGATCTTTTTGGCGCCGGCGTCGATGTGTTTCTGACAGGTGTCCTTGGTCAGGAAGAAGCCGGTGCTCTCGATGACCAGATCGGCCCCGACATCGCCCCACTTGAGGTTGGCGGGATCTTTTTCCGCGGTCAGGCGGATGGTTTTGCCCTTGACGATCATCTTGTCGCCTTTGGTATCGATATCGCCCTGGAAGTTGCCGTGGACGGAGTCGTACTTGAGCATGTAGGCCAGGTAGTCGGGGTCGAGCAGGTCGTTGATGCCGACGACTTCGATGTTCGGGAAGTCTTTGGCGATCGCGCGAAAAGCCATCCGGCCGATGCGACCGAATCCATTGATGCCAACTTTGATTGTCATGGAATAGTCTCCAGTTTGTTTCAGGTTTGCCTAGTATCCCATTTCGCTTTTTATTGCAGGTAATTCCCGTAGGATGTGGTGAGCGAAGCGAACCGCATCAATGGAAACCGCAAAGCCGGCAATGGTTATAAGCTTGCAAAATAAAGTGAAGCGGGATACTGGCTTGGTCGGGAAATCGAGACAGCCCGTCAGAGCTGTTCTTCTACGGCCTTGACGACGTTTTCCACGGTGATGCCGAACGCCTTGTAGACGTCCTCCGCGGGGCCGGATTCGCCGAAGGCGTCGATGCCGATGGTCTTGCCTTGGCTGCCGACGTATTTGGGCCAGAGGTGGGTGACGCCGGCCTCGACCGCGACCCGGGCGGTTACCGCCTGCGGCAGCACGGATTCCTTGTAGGCGGCGTCCTGGGCCTCGAAGACGTCCATCGAGGGCATGGAGACGACGCGTACCTTGCGTCCCTTGGCGGTCAGGTCCTTGTAGGCATCGACGGCCAAGGCGACCTCGGAACCGGTGCCGATGATGATGGCATCGATGGCATTGGGCGGGACGTCGCAGTCCCGCAGCACGTAGGCGCCCTTGGTGATGGCGCGCAGCTGTTCTTCGGTGCGCTCCAGGTGCGGCAGTCCCTGGCGGGAGAAGACGAGGCTGGTGGGGCCGCCCGTGCGCTCGACCGCCAGCTTCCAGGCCACGGCGCTCTCCACCGCGTCCGCCGGTCGCCAGGTGGACATGTGCGGCGTCATCCGCAGGATGGAGATCTGCTCCACCGGCTGGTGGGTCGGGCCGTCTTCGCCGAGGCCGATGGAGTCGTGGGTGTAGACGAAGATGGGGTTGATCTTCATGAGCGCGGCCATGCGCAGGGCGTTCTTGGCGTATTCCATGAATACCAGGAAGGTGGCGCCGTAGGGCTTGAAGCCGCCGTGCAGCGCGATGCCGTTCATGATGGCGGACATGCCGAATTCGCGCACGCCGTAGTAGAGGTAGTTGCCGGTGGCGTCGTCCTTGGCGATGCCCTTGCTCCCGGACCAGAGGGTGAGGTTGGAGCCGGCCAGGTCCGCGGAACCGCCGAGGAGCTCGGGCAGCATCGGGCCATAGCCGTTGAGCGCGTTCTGGGAGGCCTTACGGGAGGCGATCTTCTCGGCCTTGGCGTCGACAGATTTGATGAAGTCCCAGCATTTCCGCTCCCAGTCGGCCGGCAGCTTGCCGGTCGTGCGACGCTTGAATTCCGCCGCCAGCTCGGGATGGGCGGTCTCATAGGCGGCGAAGCGCCGGTTCCAGTCGGTCTCGACCTCGGTCCCCCGTTGCTTGGCGTCCCAGGCCTTGTAGATGGCGTCGGGGACCTCGAAGGGGGCATGTTCCCAGCCGATGGCCTTGCGGGTGAGGGCGACCTCGTCTTCACCCAGCGCGGCGCCGTGGCATTCTTCCTTGCCCTGCTTGTTGGGGGAGCCCCAGCCGATGACGGTCTGGCAGCAGATGAGGGTCGGCTTGTCGGTCACCGCGCGGGCCTTTTCGATGGCGGCCTTGACGGCCGCGGGATCATGGCCGTCCACCTTGGGGATCACGTGCCACCCGTAGGCCTCGAAGCGCTTCGGGGTGTCGTCGAGGAACCAGGCGGGAACATCGCCTTCTCCGCGGACCACGCCGTCGATGGAGATGTTGTTGTCGTCGTAGAAGGCGATGAGCTTGTTCAGTCCCAGGACGCCGGCCAGGGAGCAGACCTCGTGGGAGACGCCCTCCATCATGCAGCCGTCGCCGAGGAAGGCGTATGTCCGGTGGTCGACGATCTCGTGGCCGGGTCGGTTGAATTGGCTCGCCAATACCTTCTCAGCCAGCGCCATGCCCACGGCATTGCTGATGCCCTGACCGAGCGGACCGGTGGTGGTCTCGATCCCCGGGGCATAGCCGTACTCGGGATGACCGGGGGTCTTGGAGTGCAGCTGGCGGAACTGCTTCAGATCCTCGAGGGTCATGTCATAGCCGGTCAGGTGCAGCAGGGTGTAGATCAGCGGGGAAGCGTGACCATTGGACAGCACAAAGCGGTCGCGATCCACCCAGTCCGGGTTGGTCGGATTGTGCTTGAGAAAATCGTTCCACAATACCTCGGCGATATCGGCCATCCCCATGGGGGCGCCGGGATGGCCGGATTTTGCTTTTTCGACCGCATCCATGCTCAGGGCACGGACGGCATTGGCGAGTTCTCTACGTGAAGACATCTAGTCTCTACCTCTTCGCTATTTGAAACCAAGGCCTCCGCCAGCCGTGCCCGCATGCCGTAGCACCCGGCAACAACTCGCGACTTGGGGCGATCTCCGTCGAAAACCTACCCGCTTGCCTGCCTTCCCGCCCTATTTTGCGTTGCGCCGGCGGCCAAACGCCCTGCCCCCTTCGAGGGTGTCGCAAAAGCCCACCGTATGGGTCTTTGCGACGCGGTATCGGAAAATGACGATTTCCCGATGCCTCCCTTGTCAACCGCTTACCGTGTCGGAAACCGGATGATTTAAAAGGCCATTTATTCTGGCGCAAACGGGTGGGGAGGGACAAAGAAGCACATCTTATGCTGCATAGAAATTTATAATTTGCTTATATTTTGATTTGATGGTAAAGCGCAGCCTACGCAGTCGATGGGTACGCTCCGCTTTGCCTATCCAGCCAGTCTGTCATGGGGATGTTATCGCCGGTGGCACCTTAGGGGACGTTCTCAATTCTCACACAAAGACACCAAGCCACAAAGGGATCGTGGGTCATGGGTAAGGCACCGGTTGGCCGTCATTCCGGAATTTGTCCGCGGATTACGCCGATTTTCACGGATTAAAAATAGAAATAATCTGTGAAAATCTGCGCAATCCGTGGACAATATCAATCGACGGGGTTCGCAAGCTCACCCCAAAAAGAATCCTGTTAATCCTGAAAAATCCTGTTAATCCTGTCCTATTAGCAGATTGCGACGCGCGTGCCGACAAAACCGTAACCTGTTTTGGTTGTTTCCGGGATTCGGCG
>JAIZWN010000118.1 GCA_020443945.1 Candidatus Thiosymbion ectosymbiont of Robbea hypermnestra
TCGCCGTCCCTGGCCGCGGCAGATTCCGGGGTCCCACCCGGAATGACGGTGCGGTGGCACCGGCAACGCCAAGAGCCATCCGAGACCACGGCAGAATTCTTTGTGTCTTGGTGGCTTTGTGTGAGAAAAAACGTCGAACATCACACAGGATTCACCCACTACCCATTCGTGTGGATTCGTGTCTGCCTTCGTGGTTCTTGTAGCCATCTACGGACTCGGGGAACCGGCGATCTACCGCACGGCCGGGGGCAGCATGCCCTCGCGCACGACGAAGGCCAGGATGTCTTCCAACCCCTGTCCCGCCTTCAGGTCGCTGAAGACAAAGGGCCGCTCGCCGCGCATGCGTCTGGCGTCCCGTTCCATGATCTCCAGCGAGGCGCCGACGTAGGGGGCCAGGTCGATCTTGTTGATAACCAGAAGGTCCGAGCGGGTGATGCCGGGTCCGCCCTTGCGCGGGATCTTCTCGCCCTCGGCCACATCGATGACATAGATGGTCAGGTCCGCCAGCTCCGGGCTGAAGGTGGCGGCCAGATTGTCGCCGCCGCTCTCGATAAAGATCAGGTCCAGGTCGGGGAAACGGCCTTGCAGGTCCGCCACCGCGGCCAGATTCATGGAGGCGTCCTCGCGGATGGCGGTATGGGGACAGCCGCCGGTCTCCACGCCCAGAATACGGGCCGCGTCCAGGGCATGGCTGCGGATCAGGAATTCGGCGTCTTCCCTGGTGTAGATGTCGTTGGTGACCACGGCGATCTGGTATCGATCCCGCAGGCGCTTGCAGAGGGCGTCGAGCAGGGCGGTCTTGCCGGAACCGACGGGGCCGCCGACACCGACGCGCAGGGGTGAATCACTCATTCCATAGTCTCCAACCTGCAATACCGGTTGCAACGGCGTGCTAGGGGCCGTTCTCAATTCTCACAGTAGAGTAGAGGACAGGTTTCCCGTGTCCTTAGATTTGGCCTATCCGTTCCCGCCCCTTT
>JAIZWN010000119.1 GCA_020443945.1 Candidatus Thiosymbion ectosymbiont of Robbea hypermnestra
GCTCAGATCATCATTGACCTTGTAGGCCAGGGTGGGGGTCAGGGCGACGAGCTCGAGCGCGCTGCTCGTGGGGTGGGCGCCGGAGGGAACGCTGATTGCAGCCGGAAGGGGCGCGGGCAATCCGGTCGGCACCTGGAAGGAGCCGGAGAGCTTGGGAAAGGTACCGAGCTTCCAACGAGTTTCCAAGCCGAAGGGGGCACTCAAACCGATTCCCAGCCGCCATTGCTCATGCAGCTTCAGGGCGACCTGGAAAATGGGAGCCGCAAACCAATCGGCGTTTTTGCCGGTGTGACTTCCGCTTGCGGTTTTGAGGTCGGATGAGGGATTGATCAAGAGGAGCCCGCCGGCGACGCTGGAGGCGTCGTGGAATCCCATGGCGGCGGGGTTGTATCCGAAAGCCCCGGTTTCCTCCGGATTGGCAACCACCGCGTTTGCGGTTCCCATTCCCAACGCGGAGAGCTCGGGAACGGAGAATCCGGAAGAAAACGCCGGCGGAATGGCGACTAGAAGACCTAGGCCACCTGCCAGGGTCAATTGGAGAGCAAAGGCGTTCTGCTTGTTCATGTCTAAATCATGTTCCGTAGAATAATGTTCCGATGACCAGACGCAAAAATACGACATTTCGTCGCTTAATTGTAGTTTTTTTGTACTCTAATGTTCCAAATAGTCAACAGTCGGGTCGTCTTTTTCCAGGCTGCAGCGAACTAGTTGGCACCCAACGGAACGCGAGCCCAGTAGGCCAAATCGGGCAGGTCCTAGGAAATCCAGCGAGCCACAAGGGCTTCTTTGGGCCTTGCGGATCAGCGTCTCCAAAAAGCCGGTGAGATAAGCACCAGCAGGGTGAAGATCTCCAGGCGGCCGAGCAGCATGGCGAAGCAGAGGATCCATTTGGCGGGGTTGTGCAGGTCGGCGTAGTTGGCGCCGACTCCTTCCAGCCCCGGCCCCAGGTTGTTGATGCAGGCCGCGACGGCGGAGAAGGAGGTCACCAGGTCGATACCCGTTGCCGCCAGGGCCAGGTACATGAAGGTGAAGCTGGCGACATAGAGGGAGAAGAAGCCCCAGACCGCGTCCACTACCCGATGATTGACGCTTTTCGCCCCCATGCGTACCGGTATCTGGGCGTTGGGGTGGATCAGACGCGCGATTTCGCGTAACCCTTGCTTGATGAGCAGCAGGAACCGGATCACCTTGATGCCGCCGCCGGTGGAGCCGGCGCAGCCCCCGACGAAGCTGGCGAACAGTAGCAGGATCTGGAGGAAGGGGGGCCAGTAGTAGAATTCGGCCGTGGTGAAGCCGGTGGTGGAGCCGATGGAGACTACCTGGAAGAGCCCCTGGGTGAGGGCGTCCAACCAGTGGGAGTAGGTGTCCGTGAGGTAGAGCGTCAGGGTGACGATAACGGTGGAGAGGCTCATGAGGAAGAAGTAGAAACGGAACTCGCTGTCGCGCCAGTAGACGGTGGGTAACCGCCGGTTCCAGGCCAGGAAGTGGAGGGCGAAGTTGACGCCCGAGAGCAGCATGAAGACTACCGCGACCATCTCGATCGCCCGGCTGTCGAAGAAGCCGATGCTGGCGTCGTGGGTGGAGAAGCCGCCGATGGCCACGGTGGAGAAGGCGTGGCCGACGGCGTCGAACAGGGGCATACCGGCGATCCGGTAGGCGGTCACGCAGGCGATTGTCAGCCCCAGGTAGATGTACCAGAGCGCCTTGGCGGTTTCGGTGATGCGGGGGGTGAGCTTGGCGTCCTTCATGGGCCCGGGGGTTTCGGCCCGGTAGAGCTGCATGCCGCCGATGCCGAGCATGGGCAGCACGGCGACGGCCAGCACGATGATGCCCATCCCCCCCAGCCATTGGAGCTGCTGGCGGTAGTAGAGGATGGAGCGGGGCAGCTCGTCGATGCCGACGATGACCGTGGCCCCGGTGGTGGTGAGCCCGGACATAGACTCGAAGATGGCGTCGGTGACGGACAGGTGGGGATTTTCCGCCAGCACGAAGGGCAGCGCGCCGCTGAGCCCGAGTACGGTCCAGAACAGGACCACCACCAGAAAGCCGTCGCGCAGGCGCAGGTCGTCCTTGCGCTGGATGACCGGCAGGAGGATGAGCAGCCCGATGCTCAGGATGAGCCCGAAGGCGCTGAGGAAGGGCAGGGCGGCGCCGTCGTCATACCACAGGGAGACCAGCACCGGCGGTATCATGCTGAGGCTGAACAGGGTCAGCAGCAGCCCCAGAACCTTTTGTACCGCGGACGGTTTCATGGTCCCCTACAAGAAGGTCACGCCGACCTGGAACAGCCGCTCGACCTCCGGTACCCGGCGTTTGTCCTGCAAAAACAGGATCACATGATCCTCGGACTCGATGACGGTGTCGTGATGGGCGATGATCACCTCGTCGCCACGCACGATGGCGGCGATGTTGGTCCCCTTGGGCAGCGGGATGTCCTCGATGGTATTGCCGATGACCTTGCTGGAGCGCGTATCGCCGTGGGCGACGGCCTCGATGGCCTCGGCCGCGCCGCGTCTGAGGGAGTGCACCTCCACCACGTCGCCCCGCCGTACATGCTTCAGCAGACTGCCGATGGTGGCCTGCTGGGGCGAGATGGCCACATCGATGGGGCTGCTCTGGACCAGATCCACATAGGCGCTACGGTTGATGAGCGCCATCACCTTACGCGCCCCCAGCCGCTTCGCCAGCATGGCCGAGAGGATATTGGCCTCGTCGTCGTCGGTCACGGCGCAAAATACATCCGTATTCTCCACGTTCTCCTCGATGAGCAGCTCCTCGTCCGCCGCGTCCCCTTGCAGCACGATGGTCCGCTCCAGATCCTCGGCGAGGTGCTTGCAGCGGTCCAGGACGCGCTCGATGACCTTGACGCGATAGTTTTGCTCCAGGGCGCCGGCCAGTCGGGCGCCGATATTACCGCCCCCGGCGAAAATGAGCCGCTTATAGGGTTTCTCCAGGTGCCGCAGCTCACTCATCACGGCGCGGATATGTTGCGGCGCCGCGATAAAGAAGACCTCGTCGCGGGCCTCGATGACCGTATTCCCGTCCGGCTGGATCGCCCGGTCCCGCCGGTAGATGGCCGCCACCCGGGCATCCACCTTGGGCATGTGTTCATAGAGGGCGCGCAGCTCGTTGCCCACCAGGGGGCCCTCTTCATACGCCCTCACCGCCACCAGGCGCACCCGGCCGCAGGCGAAATCCTGCACCTGCAGGGCCCCGGGATGCTCGATCAGGCGCATGATGTGATTAGTAACCAGCTGCTCGGGGCTGATATGCACATCGATCGGCAGGGACTGGAGGGAAAAGAGCTCGGGGTGATCGAGGAAATCCTGAGAGCGGACGCGGGCGATCTTGGTGGGCGTGCGAAAGAGGGTATAGGCGACCTGGCAGGCCACCATATTCGTCTCGTCGCTGTTGGTCACGGCGACGATCATATCCGCATCCTTGGCGCCGGCCCGGGCCAGCACATCCGGATGGGCCCCGTGACCCTCTATCGTGCGTAAATCGAAGCGGTCCTGTAGCTCCCGCAGCAGGTCCACCTTCAGGTCGACCACCGTGATATCGTTGGCCTCGCTGACCAGGTTGGCCGCTACCGAGGAGCCCACCTGGCCGGCGCCGAGAATAATGATTTTCATTGCGAGCGATCAGCTACCCGGATACTGGAGCTGGTTTGCATGGGTGGGTAGCTTCGTATATTCTCCTGCGTTCCCAGCCGTTTGGGAAGCGGTGGATGCGGTGCCACGGAGCAAAAACCCGGTCGATTTGCCCCCCGCCACCCCCGAAAGTGTCATAAAAGCCCATCCCTGGGCTTTGCGACTGGCGAATCGGAAAATCGTGGGGACCAAAGAAAAATTGCTTCCCGCAATTTTTCAAGCCGTGAAGCGAAAACGCGGTTTCCGCTTCACGCCATTCATCGAGCACATACATGCTCGATGAAT
>JAIZWN010000120.1 GCA_020443945.1 Candidatus Thiosymbion ectosymbiont of Robbea hypermnestra
CAAAAACCACTCCTCATGCCCGCGCCTCTACCCATCCTACACGCCAAAGCCCCTCGCCCCTGGCGGGAGAGGGGTGGGTGGGAGAGGGGGAATCAATGGCTTCACTCCGAGACGGTTAATGACTCCATACCAAGCAACATCAATGGGCTGGTTTTTAGACAGCCTCTTAAATATTAACCACCACCCATGAAAATTGTCGTCTACTGCCAACACGTATTAGGTATCGGTCATCTCTTCCGCACGCTCGAAATCTGCCGCGCCCTTGACAGCCATGACGTAATCTTTGTGACCGGTGGACCGCATGTGGACATACCTGCGTTGCCCCATGTGCGCCGTGTATGCCTTCCCGGGCTCCAAATGAACCGAGTGTTTCAGGACCTGCGCCCCACGGATCGCGGCAAAAACCTACACAATGTCAGGAGGCAACGCAAAGAAACCTTGTTATCGCTGATCCGGGAGGAAGCGCCGGACGTTTTCCTTGTGGAACTGTATCCGTTTGGCAGAGAAAATTTCTGGTTCGAGATCGATCCGGTGCTGGACGGCATGCGACGACGTGTTCTGCCACAAGCTAAAGTAGTTTGCAGCCTCAGAGACATCCTGGTGGAAAAGACTAACGCGGCCGATTATGAAGCACGGGTTGTACGAACGCTGAATCGTTTTTTTGATGCTCTTTTTATACACGCGGATCCTAAACTGGTCAGATTGGAGGAGACCTTTTCCCGTTATGCGGACATCGGCGTTCCGGTAGATTACACCGGCTATGTAACACCAGCTCCGTCCGCTGGGGCAAGGCAGCGGGTCAGGCGCCAAATGGGTATCAGCCCGGACGACCATCTGGTGGTAGCCAGCGCGGGAGGTGGAAAAGTCGGTGGGGATCTGCTCGCAGCCGTTTTAAAGGCTGTACCCCAAATGGCGCGTAACCGTCGCATTCACCTCCTTGTTTTCACTGGACCCTATCTCTCCAGATACGATTTTGAGTATCTGCAAGCCTTGGCCGGGCCCGGGACTCGGGTTCAGCGATTCACGGATGTATTCCCGGATTTCCTGGCTGCGGCGGATCTTTCCATCAGCATGGCCGGATACAATACCAGCATGAATCTGCTTGCCGCTCAAACAAAGGCTCTAGTGTGGCCATTTCCACAAAACCGCGAGCAGGGGCTTCGGACTCGTCGCCTCGCTGATATAGGAATGTTAGCTATGCTTGCGGATAAAGACCTTGAGCCTTGTCACCTCGCCGAACGCATAGATTACGCCCTATCACAAAAAGGGGCGCCACGGACAGAGCTTGACTTAAATGGCGCGGCCACCACGGCAAGGCTGCTGGGAACGGGTATCAAACCCTGCTGAAGTCGTACATCAGCGAGGGACTGCGGCGGGACGAGGCGGAATTCTCGGGTACCCGGACGACCCGGCTGATCGAGGCGCTACGGCGGCACGGTGTGCCGGCGGAGGTGCTGGATGAGTTGGCGGCGAAGTAGCGCCTACGGCGCATTCTGCTAGACTAAAAGGCCCGCACAAGCGGGCCTTTTCTGTACTGGCCTCTGAATACCGGTGTTGCCACCATGAGAGAAAGAGAGCGAGAAGAAAACAAGCGACTTGAATTCCAGCTGCGTAAGGACCAACCCGAGTTTGTCAAGAACTTCTACTGCGAGTTCGATGAAGACCTGGACGGCGATCCGGCGGTATGGGTTTGGATTGTTGTCGGAGACAATGAAGTCGAATCCGATGACTTCCCAGAGCACTTGAAAGCCACGAGGAGCTGGATTTCAACCGCGCTTTCGAAAACGGACGTCGAGCGCTGGCCCTACATGTGGTTCCGCTCCGAATCCGAGGTCGATGCAACCGAACTGTGCACACCATGAGCCTGTCCCAAGACCTTCTGGCGCAGGCGCGGCTCCTTGCGACAAAGGAACCGACGCGTCCTAAAGACGCTAGTTTACGGCGAGCCGTTTCAACCGCTTACTACGCCCTCTTTCACCTGCTGACGGACGAAGCCAGCCGATTTCTGATCAGTGGCTCCGAGCGGGACCCGCTACGCAATCTCTTGACCCGAGGCTTTACCCACTCGGAAATGGGTCGCGTGGCCAAGGCATTCTCGTCTGGCTATGGCGGACTGGCCCCATATATCCAACACATCCTTCCGGCAACCACCGAATTTCCTGCGCAACTGAGGGCTGTAGCGGCTGCTTTCCATGAGCTTCAAAAAGCTCGACACATCGCGGATTACGATGTGTCTCATCGTTTGACTCGTGATATGGCCCTCGTTCTGGTTCGAAGCGCCGAATCCGCTTTCGCCGACTGGGAAAAAATCCGTACCCACGAGGCCGCCCGCATCTTTCTTGTCGCCTTATTGATGAATGAGAAGTGGAAACGACGTTAAAGACATGACCCTCCTCGAAACCCTGATCACGGGCGTCGGCGCCGCCGTCGCCAAAGCGACCCTCAAGCTGTGGCTCAAGGACCCGGAGCTCGCCGCCGGCGCCGGTGAGCTGAGCGGATTTCTGATCAAAAAGATCCCCGATCTTCTCAGACGGAACGATACCCAGACCCTGTTCGACCAGAAGATCCGCGATCTGGCGGGCGACAGCATCCACAAGGTCCTGCGCCAGGCAGCCGGCGACATCCCGGAGGAACGCCTGGGCCTGATCGCCAACGCCGCCGGCGAGACCCTGGCGCGCACCCCCATCGATGCCCGGATACTGGTCGCGCACAACCTCGACGACGACGCCCTGGTCGAGTATTTCCTGAGCCAAACCGGCGCCGCTGGCGGCAATCCGGCACTGGCCGGACGGGACCCGGACAACCGCCTGTTCACGGCGGCCGAACAGGAGATCTACCGCCGCATCCTCTCCCACGCCTCCCAGCTCATCGTCGACATGGCCTCGCGCTTCCCGCGCTTCGAGGAACGGGTAACCGCCGAGCTGCTCCAGCGCATCGGCAACATGGCACAGCAGGTCATCGAGGGCATCAACCGCGTCGTCCTCGACCAAGCGGACGCCTTCGAGGCCGATTACCGCAACGCCTGTGTACGCCGATACGACCAGCTCGAGCTCTTCGGGGTCGACCTGCACGGGACCAACAAGCGATACAACCTCAGCATCGCCTACGTCACCCTCATGGTCGAGCGTTCCCATTCTCACGCCGGCTCCGGGCAGAGCCGCGACTCGATCCCGGCCGATCGGGCCCTCGCCGCGCACTCGCGGCTGTTCATCCGCGGCCCCGCCGGCTCCGGCAAGACGACCCTGCTGCAATGGTTCGCGGTCTTCGCCGCCGCGCGGCGTCTGGAGGGCGATCTAGCGCCCTTCAACGAATGCGTGCCCTTTCTGATCAAGCTGCGCCACTTTTCCGAGACCCCGCTCCCCGCACCCGAGGAATTTCCTCACCAGGCGTTGCGCGCCCCCGGCGATCGGACCCCGGCCAATTGGGTCCATGACCGGCTCATGTCCGGCCAGGCGCTGGTTCTGGTCGATGGGCTCGATGAGGCATCGGAAAGACAGCGACAAGAGGTCCGCGCCTGGCTGCGGGATCTGATCGGCGCGTTTCCCAAGGCCCGCTATCTGGTTACCTCCCGCCCCCATGCCGCCGAGGAGGGCTGGCTCGACGCCGACGCATTCGTCGACGCCGAGTTCCAGGACATGGCCCGTAGCGACATCCACGCCTTCATCGCGCATTGGCACCAGGCGGTGGCCCACGGCCTGCGTGACGCAGAAGAAAAGGCCAAGGTCCTGGCGCTGACCGACTCCCTGAAGGCCAAGCTCGGCCAGAGCGCCGCCATCCATCGCCTTGCCACCAACCCCCTGTTGTGCGCCCTGCTGTGCGCCCTGCATCGGCAGCGGGTCAAGAATCTCCCCTCCGACCGCATCCAGCTCTATGGCTCCTGCATCGACATGTTCTTCCGGCGTGACGAGGAGCGGGAGATCGCCGCGACCGATTACCTGGCCCTTTCGGATCGGCAGAAGGAGAGCCTGCTCCAGGATCTCGCCTGGTGGATGATCCGTAACGGGAAGACGACGGCCACGCCGGAGGAGGCCGGGAACCGATTCGAACGGGCCTACCAACGGCTGCGTGGCGACAAGCCACCGGGAACGGGGGAAGACGTCATGCGGCTCTTCCTGCACCGGATCGGGATCATCCGCGAACTGGTCCACCAGAAGATCGGTTTTCCCCACCACACCTTCCAGGAATACCTGGCCGCCAAGGGGGCGATCGAAGAAGACGACCTGGACCTGCTGGTGCAGCAGGCACAAGACATCCAGTGGCGGGAGGTCGTCATTCTGGCCACGGGCCTGCTCCCGCCCAGGCGGGCCGAGTCCCTGCTCCAGGGATTGCTCGATCGCGGCGACCGCGATCCGAAGCACCGACACGCCCTCTATCTGGTGGCGGTGGCCGGTCTCGAGGTCCTGGTCGCCACCCAGGATGCGGCCTCCAGGATCGAGCAAGAGATCGGGGAGCGGATCGAGCAGATCCTGCCGCCACGGAATCCGACGGACGCCCGGGAATTGGCGGCAGCCGGCGACCTGGCCGTGCCCCATCTGACGGATCCCCGCTCGATGCAGGTCGATCAAGCCGCCGCCAGCGTTCGAACCCTGGCCCTGATCGGTACGGAACAGGCCTACGACGCCCTTGGCCGCTATCTCGACGATGAGCGCGCCGGCGTGCAGCGGCAGATTGTCGCCGCCTACGAGGTTGCCCACGATCCCAATGCCTATTTCAAAGCCACATTCGCGCGCATGACCAAGATCGACTTCTCGTCGGTGCCTCACCTTTCGGATATCCGCATGCTGGGAACCTGCGTCGACCTCCAATCGCTCAACCTCCGGGGAACGCAGGTGAGCAACCTGAGTGCCCTGGGTGCCTGCGCCAAGCTGCAATCGCTCTACCTCGGGGGAACGCAAGTGAGCGACCTGAGTGCCCTGGGCGCCTGCGCCAATCTGCAATCGCTCGACCTCAGCGAAACGCAAGTGAGCGACCTGAGTGCCTTGGGTGCCTGCGCCAAACTGCAATCGCTCAATCTCCAATGGACGCAAGTGAGCGACTTGAGCCCCCTGAGTGCCTGCGCCAAGCTGCAATCGCTCGACCTCAGTGGAACGCAAGTGAAGGATGTGAGCGCCTTGGGTGCTTGCGCCAAGCTGCAATCGCTCGACCTCAGTGGAACGCAAGTGAAGGATGTGAGCGCCTTGGGTGCTTGCGCCGAGCTGCAATCACTCGACCTCAGCGGAACACAAGTGAAGGATGTGAGTGCCTTGGTCGCCTGCGCCAAGCTGCAATCACTCGACCTCAGCGGAACGCAAGTGAGCGACCTGAAAGCCCTGGATGCCTGCTCTAATCTGCAATCGCTCAATCTCAAGGGAACGCGAGTGACCTCAAAGCAGCGCGCGGAGAAAGAACGGCTCGAATCCCAGTTGCGCAAGGACCAACCTGAATTCGTCAAGAATTTCCGCTTCGAGTTCGGTGAAGACCTGGATGGCGATCCAACGGTACGGGTCTGGGTCATTGTCGAGGACGGTGAAGTCGAAACCGATGACTTTCTGGAGCATGTGGAAACCACGAGAAGCTGGATTTCAACCGCGCTTTCACAGACCCGGATCGAGCGCTGGCCCCAAATGAGCTTCCGCGCCGAATCCGAGGTCGATCCGGTCACCCTTCAAGTGCTATGAGTTTGCCCCAAGATCTTCTGGAGCTAGCGTGGCTTCTCGCGAAGAACAATCCACAGTGTCCCCAGGACGCCAGCCTGCGCCGAGCCGTTTCGACCGCTTACTATGCCCTCTTCCACCTTTTGACAGACGAGGCCAGTCGGTTTCTGATCAGCAGTGGCCCCGATTGGGACCCGCTACGCAACCTCGTGGCGCGAGGCTTTGATCACTCGGAGATGAGTGGCATCGCGAAGGCATTCTCGTCGGGCTATGGCGCACTACCCCAGCATATCCAGGGCGTTATTCCAGAAGCCCCCGGGTATCCCAAGGAGCTGAGTAAAGTAGCCGATGCCTTTTATGACCTTCAAACGTGTCGGCACCTGGCAGACTATGATAGGTTTTACCGTCTGACCCGTGAAGAAACCTTCACCCTTGTTCGGCGTGCCGAATCTGCCTTCGCCGATTGGCAAAAAATCCGTACCCACAAGGCTGCCCGCACTTTTCTCGTTGCCTTATTGATGGATAAGAAGTGGAAACGACGTTAAAGATCGTACCCATTCCGGCTCATCTCCGCGAGAGGAAATGGGGTCAGGTCTTGCATGTGTGCCTTCAAGAGTCACGGATCAAGACCTGACCCCATTTCCCCGAGGATGCAAAATAAGGTGACATGGGGTACTCGCCATGGCGAAACACGAATACGCCTTCTACCCCGGATGCTCCTCCCAAAAGGGCGCCTCCGCCTTCAACCTCATGAGCTCGGTGCGGACCATGTGCGAGGCGCTGGACATCCGGCTCAACGAAATCCCGGACTGGAACTGCTGCGCCGCCTCCATCGGCTACGCCGGCGGCGAGCTGCCCCGGCTCACCCTCTCGGCGCGTAACCTCGCCCTCGCCGAAAAACACCTCAAAGGGCAAGACCTGGTCGCCACCTGCGCCGCCTGCTGGCTCTCCACCCGCGAGGCCGCCGAGCGCCTGGAAGCAGACACAACCCTCCTGGCCGAGGCCAACCAGGCCCTGGCCGAGGCCGATCTTGCGCTCGAAAACAAAACCCCCATCAAACACATGATCGAGGTCCTGATCGAAGACATCGGCTACGCAACCATCGGCGCCAAGGTCACCAAGCCCCTGGAAGGCATCAAAATCGCCGGCTACGTCGGCTGCCAGACCAACCGCCCCTTCGGCATCGCTGGCGAATCCTTCGAGAACCCCGTCTACCTGGACAAGCTGGTGGACACCCTCGGCGGTGAAGCCATCCCCGGCTACGAAAAAAAGGTCCAGTGCTGCGGCGGTGCGCTCGCCTTCTCCGAGCCCGAAAAATCCCAGGAAATGGTCAAAGGCATCATCGAGGCCGCCTACGATCACGGCGCCGACCTGATCGCCACCCCCTGTCCCCTGTGCCGGATGAACCTCGAGGTCTACCAGCCCGACATCAACGCCACCTATGGCACCAAATTCGCCATGCCGGTGGTCTACTACTCGACCCTGATGGCCGTCGCCTACGGCCGCAACGCCAAGGACGCGGCCCTCG
>JAIZWN010000121.1 GCA_020443945.1 Candidatus Thiosymbion ectosymbiont of Robbea hypermnestra
CAAAAACCACTCCTCATGCCCGCGCCTCTACCCATCCTACACGCCAAAGCCCCTCGCCCCTGGCGGGAGAGGGGTGGCAGGGAGAGGGGGAATCAATGGCTTCACTGCGATACGGTTAAGGACTCCATACCAAGCAAAATCAATGGGTTGGTTTTTAGACAGCCTCTGAGTTTTTCAAGGTGCCCTTTTCGGAGTACCCTTGAATCATCGGGTGGAAAACCTGATATCGCCTACATTGTTCTTCGACATGCTGGAAGGTATCTCCCTATGAGCGCAGAAACTCTTGCCGAATCCCCCCTGGAGATCACGTCCGCGGCGGTAGCCAAGGTCGCCGAACTGATCAAGGACGAAGGAAATCCCAATCTGATGCTGCGGGTTTATATCCAGGGAGGTGGTTGCTCCGGGTTCCAATACGGCTTTGCCTTCGAAGAGAAGGTCCAGGACGGGGATACCGAGGTGGCTATGGGGGAGGTCAAGTTCCTGGTCGATCCCATGAGTATGCAGTATCTCACCGGTGCGGAGATCGACTATGCGGAGGGTCTACAGGGCGCCCAGTTCGTCATTCGCAACCCGAACGCCTCCACCACCTGCGGCTGCGGGTCTTCCTTCACCGTCTGAATGCCTCGGATCGGGGCCGCTTAAGGGGGGCTGCCGCTCGGCGGAGGTGATGTCGCGCATCCCCCAATCGTGTTTGTGCGCGGCTCGCAGCTCTTCGATGGTAAAGGAAAGACCAATTTTGCCGCCGAGTTTGACGAAGCTGTCCAAGGCCGGGGGCTCCTCGCCGCAGGAGACCAGCTGCCTTTTCAATTCTTCGTTCGCACCCAGTCGCACGATGAATCCGATGGCGTCTTGTACGGACATGGGCGGGGTGCCAGGGTCATTCTCATTGCAGGATATTCTCGGGTGCCCCGGCGAGGGCGCCGCGGATTCGGCGGTGCGGTGAGGAGGGTGTCGCAACAGGCGACACCCGATGCGGTCCAGGGATGGGCTTTTACGACGCTCTCGTGAGGGGCGAGGAATTGAGCGGAGATTGGTCGGGGTGAGAGGATTCGAACCTCCGGCCCCTACGTCCCGAACGTAGTGCTCTACCAGACTGAGCTACACCCCGATGCAGGTGTTTGGCGGAGATTGCCTCAATAGGTGCGGGAAACGGCGAATTCCGCCAACTTTTCCATCGCCGTGCGCTGGGCCGATGCGGGAAGTATCCCGGCCACTTCCTTGGCCGCTTGTGCATGTAGGCGCGCAACCTCGATAGTGTAGTCGATGGCCCTGGTCGATTCAATTGTCTCGGCAACGGCATCGATCCGATCCCGGCCACCGGTCTCGATGGCCTGACGCAGGAGCTTGCGTTCCGGTTCGGTGCCCACCGCCATCGCCCGGATGATCGGGAGCGTGGGCTTGCCCTCGGCCAGGTCGTCGCCCAGGTTCTTACCCAGCTGATCCCCATCGGCTCGATAGTCGAGGGCGTCGTCCACGAGCTGGAAGGCGATTCCGAGCTGGAACCCGTATCGCGCGGCGGTGCCCTCTACCCTGTCCGGGGCCTGGGCGAGCACCGCCCCCAAACGGGTGCCGGCCTTGAACAGGGTCGCGGTCTTGCGCTCGATCACCTCCATGTAACGCTCCTCGGTAATGTTCGGGTCGTTGCAGCCGAGCAGCTGCAGTACCTCCCCCTCGGCAATGCGGTTGGTAGCGCGGGAGAGGATATCCATCACCCGCATGTTGTCCAGGTTCACCATCATTTGGAAGGCGCGCGAGTAGAGAAAATCGCCGACCAGGATGCTCGCCTCGTTGCCCCACACCGCATTGGCGGTATCCCGGCTGCGGCGCAGCTCCGAGCCGTCGACGACATCGTCGTGGAGGAGGGTGGCGGTGTGGATGAACTCCACCACGGCGGCGAGATCGATATGTTGCTCGCCCCGGTAGCCGCAGGCGCGGGCCGCAAGCAGTACGGCGAGCGGGCGCAGTCGTTTGCCGCCGCTGCCGACGATGTAGTGACCGATCCGGTTGATGAGGGCCACGTCGGACTCGAGCCGTTTCAGGATCAAACGGTCGACGGCCTGCATATCCTCGGCGACAGGGGCGCGAATCTCCGATATATCCATACTGGGGTAGAGGTCATGAGGGGAAATTCTCACGATGCTAGGTCCGGGACAGGGGGGCTGTCAAGACCTGGGTTTGACTCGGCCGGGGGCTCGGGCTACCA
The DNA here is from genome assembly GCA_020443945.1 of Candidatus Thiosymbion ectosymbiont of Robbea hypermnestra. GTDB lineage: Bacteria > Pseudomonadota > Gammaproteobacteria > Chromatiales > Chromatiaceae > Thiosymbion > Thiosymbion ectosymbiont_B. The sequence goes on from JAIZWN010000121.1 coordinate 2,204, forward strand.
TGCCATCCCTTTGGGCGACCCTGAACCACGGGGGCGCGAACGGACGGGTTTGTTGGGGCAGAGGACTCATGTACGCGGTGATTCAAACCGGGGGCAAGCAATACCGGGTTGCCGAGGGCGACCGGCTGAAGGTCGAGAAACTCGTCGCCGACACCGGAGCGAACATCGAGCTCGACAAGGTGCTCATGGTCGCCGACGGCGCCGATGTCAAGGTCGGCAAGCCTTACCTGGACGGCGGCAAAGTCACGGCCGTCGTCGAATCCCACGGCCGTGGCAAAAAGGTCAAGATCATCAAGTTCCGCCGGCGCAAGCACCACCTGAGGCGCCAGGGCCATCGCCAATGGTTCACGGAGCTCAAGGTTACCGGCATCCAGGCCGGCTGAAGAGGAGGGCGGTATGGCCCATAAAAAGGCAGGCGGCAGCTCCCGCAACGGTCGTGATTCCCAGTCCAAACGCCTCGGCGTCAAGATGTACGGCGGTCAAGCGGTGCGGGCGGGAAATATCATCGTGCGTCAGCGCGGCACCAAATTCCACAAGGGTGAGAATGTGGGCTGCGGCCGGGATTACACTCTCTATGCGCTGGCGGAAGGCAAGGTGAAATTCGAGGTCAAGGGGCCCCGGAACCGGAAGTACGTCAGCGTCGCAACCGCCTGACCCCCTGTTTTTTTTAAGGGGACCTGTTAAGTATCCGGCGGAAAAGCCTCGTCAGGCGACGGGGCTTTCTTTTTTGCCGCAAATGAACGCGAATCAACGCAAATCGGTCGTAATCGGTTCACCATAATCGATGATTCTTGATCCCGTTGCGTTGATTTGCGGCTAATACTTCCGTTCCCGAATCGGTCCCCAGCCGAATCATGAAGTTCGTCGATGAGGTCACCATCCGCGTCGAGGCCGGTGACGGCGGCAGTGGTTGCGTGAGCTTCCGGCGTGAAAAGTTCATCCCCAAGGGGGGGCCGGACGGCGGGGACGGCGGGGACGGCGGTAGCGTATTTCTGCTGGCGGACGCCAATCTCGATACCCTGGTGGACTTCCGCCACCGGCAGGCATTCCGCGCCGAGCGTGGCCAGGGTGGCATGGGCCGCGACCGGACCGGTCGTAGCGGCGAGGATCTGCTGGTGCGGGTTCCGGTGGGCACCCGGGTGCGGGACGCGGAGACCTGGGAGTCGATCGGCGAGCTCCTGCGTGCCGACGAACCTCTGCTCGTCGCCCAGGGCGGCTTTCACGGTATCGGCAACGCCCGCTTCAAGTCCAGCACCAACCGGGCGCCGCGCCGGTCCACGCCCGGAACGCCGGGAGAGCGCCGCCGGCTCCACCTGGAGCTCATTCTGCTTGCGGACGTCGGACTGCTCGGCCTGCCGAATGCGGGCAAATCGAGCCTGATCCGCGCGGTATCGAGCGCCCGGCCCAAGGTGGCCGATTATCCCTTCACCACCCTCTACCCCAATCTGGGCGTGGTCAGCCTGGGCCAGGGACGCAGCTTCGTCGTCGCGGACATCCCGGGCGTCATCAAGGGAGCGGCCGCGGGGGCGGGGCTGGGCATTCGCTTTCTGAAACACCTGGCGCGCACTCGCCTGCTGTTACACCTGATCGACGCGGCGCCCCTGGGCGGCGACCCGAGCGAGCCGGCGCGGCAGGTGCGCGCGCTCGAGGACGAGCTGGCGGCCTACGGCGGGGACCTGACGCAAAAGGAGCGTTGGCTCGTCCTCAACAAGCGTGACCTGCTGGCCCCCGCGGACTTCGAGCAGCGCCGCGCCGCGATCCTGGAGCGGCTGGGTTGGCGCGGTCCGGCCTTCGGCATCTCCGCCGTCACGGGCGAGGGGACGGGGGACCTGACCCAAGCCCTGATGCAATACCTGGAGCGGGAGCGTCGGGAGACGACCACTGCGAACCAGGCCGCGGACGATAAAGAACACTGGCATCCCTTGGCCTGATGCCGAATACCCTTGCCGGTAGTGGGTGAATCCTGTGTGATGTTCGACGTGACTCAGGTAAACACCTGAATCATTTGAAAATTTACCACTAGCCCCTTGTGCGCCAGTACTGGACATAAGGACCACAAATAGGATGGGCAAAGCAAGTGCCCGGCAGGCCGGTTTGGAGTTTCGGTCAGGCCACGGGGTTTCCGAACCACGGTGGCTTATCGGATGCACGAAGCGCCGCGTGCCCATCGATTCATAACCGGGAGTGACCAATGTCCCGCGACGGAATCCTCGGCGCCAAGCGGTGGGTTGTCAAGATCGGTAGCGCCCTGCTCACCCGAAACGGCCAGGGCTTCGATCGTAGCGTCCTGGCCCCATGGGCCGATCAGCTCACCGAATTCCTAGGCCGGGGCGGTGAGCTGGTGCTCGTCTCCTCGGGCGCCGTCGCCGAAGGCATGAACCGCATGGGTTGGACCCGGCGCCCCAAATCCCTGCACGAGCTACAGGCGGCGGCCGCCATCGGCCAGATGGGGCTGATCCAGGCCTACGAGACCTGTTTCCAGACGCGCGGTATCCATACGGCGCAGATCCTGCTCACCCGGGAAGACTTGGCCGACCGGGCGCGCTACCTGAACGCCCGCAGTACCCTCCTCTCCCTCCTGCGGTTCCGGGTGGTGCCGGTGGTCAACGAGAACGACACGGTCGCCACGGACGAGCTGCGATTCGGGGACAATGACACCCTGGCCGCCTTGGTCGCCAACCTGATCGAGGCCGATCTCCTGATCCTGCTCACCGACCAGGCCGGCCTGTTCGACCGCGACCCCCGCTTCGACCCGGACGCCGGGCTCATCCCCGAGGCCAGGGTCGACGATTCCCGGCTCGACTCCGCGGCTGGTGGCAGCGTCAGCGGATTCGGCCGCGGCGGCATGGTCACCAAGGTCCGGGCGGCGCGGCTCGCGGCCCGCTCGGGGACCGCGACCCTCATCGCCCCTGGTAAGGGAAACGAGGTGCTGCGGCGTATCGGCGCGGGCGAGCCGGTCGGCACCCTGCTGACCCCGGTGCAGGGACCACAGGCCGCCCGCAAGCGGTGGTTGGCTGGCCAGCTCCAGGTCCGGGGCCGGCTGATCCTGGACGCCGGTGCGGTGCGCGCCCTTAAGGGACAAGGCAAAAGCCTTCTGGCGGTAGGCGTAAAAGACGTACAAGGCGCCTTCCAGCGCGGTGAGGTCGTCGCCTGCATCGACGAGCAAGGCCAGGAGATCGCCCGCGGACTCGTCAATTACGACGCAGCCGAGGCGGCTCGCGTCAAGGGCCGACCCAGCGCCGGGTTCGAGGCAATCCTGGGCTACCTGGACGACGAAGAGCTCATCCACCGGGACAACCTGGTGCTACTCTGACACGCCGTTCATGGTAGCCAGCTGTGGCGCTTCCAGGAAGTATTGAATGAAAAAGAAACCGTTTGCAATACCAGGTTCCTCCCCGGTATCTCGATTATCTCTGAGTATGTTCCAAAATATAGAATCAACCGGAAGCCGCTTTATGGGCACCATGATCAGAGTTCATGAGTTATCGAATTTACATTGACGAGTCAGGAACACACTCTGATCGCTATCTGATCATTGGAATGCTGTTTGTTCCCGAACATGGAGCGTTGCACGCGGAATTGTGCAAGAGCAAGGATGTCCATTCCTATTTTAATAGCTCTCCCAAGCGTTCACATAAATATCGTGAAGTGCACTTTACGAAGTTCCGCAGTCCCGCGGACATTACGATTGGAAAAATGTGGATTGACAGTTTTGTCAAGCACTCGTGTTTCTTCCGCTCAGTTGTTATCGATTGGTCAATTTTCGATGGTAAGTATTTCGGGGATCCATTCGAGCCGATGGCACTGAAGAAACGGAGAGCCTACAAGAAGTGGGCGGAAATGCTACTTCAGCCGGAACTTTCGACACCCGGGGCATCGGAAGTAAGGAATGCCGACTTATATCTCGACCGTCTTCGGATCATGTACGGATATGACGTTATTGACCACCTGAAGGATCGTTTTTGCGGAGATTATGAAGGTGAAAACCCGTACATCAGGCAATTCCAACATACCGATTCTGCCAAGGATGCCAACCAGTGTTTGCAGTTGTGTGATCTTCTTACAGGGTGTCTGTACCAAGAGCTTTGTCCTGGGACAAAACATGCAAAGATCGACGTGCGGGATTACTTAAAGACTACTCTCGTAGCGTTTGGCGTGAGGGAATTCAGACCCGAGTTCTGGAAGGGATTTGCGCCCACAACGCTTCGTAAGCACTTTCCGAAGTACAGCGCTTGGTTTTGGAAACCCACGGAAGAAGGAAAGAAAAAACATGGGCGGAAACGCCGGAAATAATAGAGTTGTTCCCTTTGTAACATTCTTTGAAATCAGTATGTTACGAGGACCATTTGGCGCCTAACCCTTGGTTTTCTGGTCAACGACCACCGTGTCGACTTCATATTCCAATATAACCGATTGATTTTTAAAGACTCGCATCGGGAACAACTCTAATGCAAAATCAATTGCTTAAAAAAAGTAGTGGTAAATTTTAAAGTGATAATAGGCCACTCAGCGGTCCGATAACGGTTCACATCTCCCAGCTTTTGCCGTCCCTAGCACCTGGATTCCAGCAATCCCTGCCGGAATGACGGCAAGGTTTGAACGATTATGCAATCACCCTATCACTGCCAAATTTACTACTACCAAAAAAAGAAGCCTGGATGGACCAGTTGTCATAGGCGATGAGGATAGCCTCAACCCTCGACTGGTGCTCCAGACTTCAGCTCATAATTTAGTTTTCGGGCCCACGGTTGTCAAGCGGTTGCCCCCAACAACGGGGGGAGCGTGATAAATTTTTTAAAAACCAATGATTTCAAATGGTTACAGACCAAATAATATGGCAAGGGTCTTGCAAAGAGGTCGATTGTTATGAAAAATTTTATCGAACTGCTCCAAGAGTACCTGACCCAGGTCCGGGAGATCATGCCCTGGGACCTGGAGGAACGCCTCGAAGAAAATCCGGACCTGCTGATCCTGGACGTGCGCGAGCCCTACGAATTCGACGCCATGCACATTGCCGGCTCCCTCAATGTTCCCCGCGGCATCCTGGAATCCGCCTGCGAGTGGGAATACGAGGAAACGGTGCCGGAGCTGGTGCAGGCGCGAAAGCGTGAAATCGTGGTGGTTTGCCGCTCCGGGTACAGGAGCGTGCTCGCGGCCCACGCCATGTGGATACTGGGCTATCGGGATGTGGTCTCGCTACGGACGGGGCTGCGGGGCTGGAAGGACTATGAGCAGCCCCTGGAAGACGCCCAAGGTCGATCCGTCGACCTCGACGACGCGGACCTGTATTTCACGCCACGGATCCGACCCGACCAGATGCGCCCACCCGCACACTAGCACCCCTTTTCACCTTATTTTGCGTCTTCAGCGTGGCGGGAAGCGGCCAGCGACTACATCGGCTTCCGGCAGGTTTGCATCATCCTCTCCCACCGGGAGAGGGGGAGCAAAGAGCGGTGCCCCTTTCCAATGCGCTTCCAGGTGGTTATCGGCGTTTGCCGACGGGCATGGCCTGTCCCTGCCGGGTAGTGTTGTAACTTTGTGATCTGTGATGCTTGAATCCGCGGACAACCATGACGGTGAGGGAAAGTCTCTACGCTGAATCCCGGAAACCACAAAGCTAAGACACTACCCCCTGTCGGAATGACGGGGTTCGGGCCGGGGGTCCGTCGGGAACCACTGTGTCTTCCCGTGTCGGGTCCGTGTCTATTCGCGGACCTGGAAATGGCAGGTCAGCTCGGGCAGATCGATTTCCCGCGGCGTCAGCCGGACCCGGCTGTTCAGCGCGGGGTCTCCGCGCAGTCTCACCCGCGCCTCCAGGGCAAGCTCCGGGATCAGCACCACCGATTTGTGCTCGCCCTTGTCGACCAGCACGCCTTCCCCCCGCCAGTGCGGATCGGCGCGCAGGTAGACCAGCTTCCAATGCTGGTTGGAGAGACGTTCGGCACGCCGCGCGGCGGCAGCAGCGGTCTCCGCCTCCGCCGTGCGCGCGGTGATCCGTTGTTTGTCGAGCCGCTCGCTACCGGCCAGCCAGGCCCGGATCTGCTGGTGTACCAGGAGATCCGGGTAGCGGCGCAGGGGGCTGGTGGCACGGGCGTAGCAGGTCAGGCCCAGGCCGAAGTGGAGCCCCGGCTCGCTAGTGAGTCGCGTCGGTTTGAATTGCCGCCGGTAGGCGTACATGGCGGCTAAATCCGTGGGTTGTTCGAGCTTGTCCGGCGCCGGTTGGGTCGCGAAGGGGATGGGGATCTCCCGCTCCCGGCAGAATTCGGCCGCGGCCGTGCCGGCCATGAGCATGGCGTCCGTTACCAGGAGTCGGCTTTGCAGTTTCGGTAAGGGCTGCACGATCACCTGGCCGTCGCGCACCCGCACCTCGACCTCGGGCAGATCGATCGTGGTGGCGTTGTTTGCCGTGCGGTGGGCGCGAAAACGCTCGGTCAGGGCACTCAGCTGGGCAAAGGGGGGTTCCACGAGCCGTTGCTCGACGGCCTCGTAGGTCAGCCGCTCGACCCGTACCCAGGTGGGTCGGATGTCGATCTCCGTCGGCTCGCCGGCCGCCCCGCACCGAAAGCCGAAGGAGAGGGCGGGGGAGATGGGTTGCAGGCCGAGTCCCAGGCGTTCCGTCACCGCCCGGGGCAGCATGTTGACCGTCCGCTCGGGCAGGTACTGGTTGGCGCCCCGGGCGCGGGCCTCGCGCTCCATGGCGCTGTCCGGCGCCACCAGGGCGGCCACATCGGCGACATGCACCCAAAGCCGGTCGCCGTCCAGGCTCAGGGCGTCGTCCGGATCCTGGTTGCCCTCGTTATCGATGGCGTACGCGGGCAGATGGGTCAGGTCGAGGCGTTCCTCCTGGGGCACCTCCGGCACCGGCAGGTCCGGATCGGCCGCTGGCAATCGGTTGCGTTCCGGGTGGGGATTGTAGTCCGGCGGCCAGTAGCCGACCTGGATCAAGGCGCGGTGAGCGTTCTCCGCCGTTTCCCGGTGACCTAAGGCCTGGAGGATGCGGCTGTTGGTGGTTGTGCCGAGGGCCAGGCGCACGACCTCCTGCAGGCGCTCCGCATCCTCGGGCGCGGGCCGGGCCTGTTGCAACCGTTCCAGGAACTCGCTCCAGTCGCGCGCGGCGGCGGCCTTGGCCGCCTGCTCGGCTTGGTCGTGCTCTACCTCCTGGCGGGTGCGGGCCCGAATCGCCCCCGGGGTGCCCTCGAAGTAAAGCCCTTCCGCCACCAATTGCCAGGCGGCCCAAGTCGTTGCCGGGGAGTGCTCGTCGAACATCAGCTCGGCGAGCTCGTCCAGGGTGGTTTCGCTCCCCTCCAGCAGCTCCCAGGCCGCGGCGAGTTCGCCCTCCCGCGGGCCGAGATCGGCCAGGCTGCGCAGGGGGCCGGGGTGTAACAATCGGATATCCTTGGGCCGTACCCGCTTGATTTGTCCGCCTTCCAGCTCGATATCGATCTTCTCGCCGAGCGCCAGGACGCGCGCGGGTCGGACCTTGTAGAGCACCAGGCTATCCGGCCGCAGGGCGGCTTGATTTTGTGCCAACGTGCCGACACCTCCAGTCAGGTAGATGCGTGGGTCCCGCAGGGGTTCGGTCGAGCCCGAATTTAGCTATCATACCTCAAAGTCAAAGAGCCCTTGACAATGCCATGAATAGTCTCTGGAAAACCTTTCTCGAATCCCGTTCCGCGCGGATCGACGACGCGGGCAACGCGCGTTTCCCGGACGCCCCCGTAGAAGCGGACTGCGCCCTGATGGACCTTTCCCCCCTCGGGCTGATCGCCGTTGCCGGACCGGAAGCGGAGAATTTTCTCCAGGGGCAGGTCACGAATGATGTGACCCGACTTAGCCCCGGCGACGAGAGCCGACTCGGCAGCCATTGCACCCCCAAGGGACGAATGCTGGTCAGCTTTCGCGCCTTCAGGCTGGATGACGTTATCTATCTTCAGCTACCGCGTACCCAGGTGGCGGACACGGTTCAGCGGCTGCGTATGTATCTGCTGCGGGCCAAGGCCACCCTCGAGGACGCGAGCGACCGGTTTGCCGCCATCGCCATCGCCGGCGAGTGTGCGCCCTCCCTGCTGGCATCCCATCTGGATCGGGTCCCGACCCAGGACAATGCACTGACCCGCAAGAACGAGCTGGTCGCCATGCGCATTCCGGGGCCTGCGCCCCGGTTTCAGCTTTTGGGTCCCGTTTCTGCGCTGGAAGGCATCTGGACCGATCTGGCCGGGACCGCGACCCTGGTGAACGCCGATTACTGGGCCCTGCTCGACATCCGGGCGGGGATACCCACCGTCTATCCACAGACCCGCGATACCTTCGTGCCGCAGATGGTCAATCTGCACCTGCTCGACGGGGTGAGCTTCAAAAAGGGGTGCTACACGGGCCAGGAAGTGGTCGCGCGCATGCAGTATCTCGGCAAGCTCAAGCGCCGCATGTATCAGGCACGGGTCGAGGCGGAGGAAAAGCCGCCCGCGCCGGGTGATAAACTCTACTCCGCGAGCAGCCACTCCGAGCAAGCCACGGGTTGGGTAGTGGATGCGCGCGGCAACGGCGACGGCGACTATGAGCTCCTGGTGGTGGTGGAGATCGAGGCCAGGGAACACGGGGAGGTCCGGCTCGCCGGCCCGGACGGTCCCTCGCTTGTCTTCAGCGATCCCCCCTACGGTTTCCCCGTGCCGGACTGACCCTACCGCGTTCGAGCATCGAGCCGACCCAAACCGGAGTACCGTCACCTCGTTGGTCTGAGGCGCAGCTTCGTTAGAAGCTGTCTAAAAACTCAAGTCATGCCGTGCGGTTCAGGTGAGAAATGTAGGTTGAGGTGAGCGTAGCGAACCCCAACCTACCCGAGCTGCAAAGCTCACCGTGACCAAAAGCCCCTCTCCCCTGGCGGGAGAGGGGGTTCCAAGTCGGGTAGGATGGGATGAGTCGGGTAGCCCATCAATCGAGAAGCACCTCCCGGCAAGGAGGCGATTGCCCGACAACCTGCGATGATGGGCACGCTTCGCTTGGTGTCTCCCGACCAGCCGTCGCGGTGCGGAAACCGCCGCGGGATGACCGAACCTTCGAGCTCGATTTGATGGACGCTCGCTTTGCCCATTCTACGGGCTTTGCCCGACTCAAGGGTCACGGATCAAGACCTGACCCCATTTCCCGCGCAGGCAACGCCTGGGAGCCGGCGGATGATCTGGTGGTGGATCAGGTGCGTGCGCTGGTCGCTCAGCCGCTCGCCGTTGCCGGGCAGCCGTGCATTCGGCGCCAGGTCGAGGAGCGGGACCAGCATGAAGTCGCGTTCCAGAAGACCGGGGTGCGGGATTGTCAGGGTCGGGGTCGCCAACCGGATACCGCCGGCGAGCAGGATGTCGATGTCGATTGTGCGCGGGCCGTGGCGCAGGGTCCGCACCCGGCCGAGCCGGCGCTCGATCCCCTGCGTGATTTGCAGGAGCTGCGAGGGCGGCAGGTCGGTCTCGAGGGCACAGGCGAGATTGAGAAAATTCGCTTGGGCGATACCCCCCCAGGGACGGGTCTCGTACCAGGGCGATACGCCCAGGAGCCGAACGGTATCCTGGGCATTGAGCGATTCCAGGGCGGCATTCAGGTGGTGCCGTGGCCGGATGTTGGAGCCCAGGGAGAGATAGACCCTCGTCATGGCGTCGGATGCAGCTAGAGGCAAAGAGTTCTTCGTCCCTGGACATCGGGCGTGCCGCGCTTCGGGGTTGGTGAACGCGGATGGCGTCGATTCCAGGTTGCCGTGGGGTGGCGTGGATAAGACCCTGATTGCCGCGGATGGGGGCCCTGGGTCATGCCCTGGCATGACGCAGCACGAGCTCCTCCTCCAGCCGGTCGAGCTGGCTGCTGTGAGTCGAGGCGTGCTCCCGGATCGGATCCAGATCGCCCAGATCGTCGAAGCCTTTGACCACCATCAGGCCGAATAGCTCGGCCTGTACCTCCCTGGCCCACCACCCGGCAAATTTCCCTTGACGCTGCACCCGGAAATGCAAACGCGGATTGGGCTTAGAATCGCCCGGCTCGCGGTCCGTGTCGATGGCAATGTGCTGACAAATCCAATAGGCCAGCCGACCGAGCTTTTCCCGCGCTTGTTCCGCGGCACGGTCATCACCGTCGTCGGCCCGATTCAGATAGGCGCGAGCGGCCCCGAGAAAGAAGAGCGGCAGATAATGCTCATCCAGACGCATCAGCCGTCGCCAAGGGGTAATGGGATCGCCTCGGGGCGTTTCGCGCTCCGCCCGCGCCAGCGCGTAACGTACCCGCGCACTGCCCGGAAAGTGTTCCACCGCGCGGCGTAACAGCGCCCGTGCCTGTTCCCGCTCCCCACGGTCGAGTTCCAGGAGCGCCGCTTCTCCGGCCGCGACCGAATCCCCCTCGCTTGCCGGCAAAAGCTGTTGCAGCAGGGCCTCGGCCCGGTCCCGGAAGTGGCCTGGCGCGCGGTCCGGGGAATAGGCCCGGATCGAGCGCGCCCAACCGCGGACCAGGAAGGCGTCGTTCGCGATGATCTCGATTTCCCGCCGGTCGAGCGCGGATTCCGCGGGCGCCGCCCGCGAAGCGGCGCCGGACTCGGCCCGATCGGTTGGAGCCGGTGGTGACCCGTCGGTGTTCATCTCGCCGGAGGGTTCCATCGGCGATGCCTCGCTGCCGCCGGTATCGGCCATGTCATTCGGCCCGCGATATTCGGCCTTGGTCTCGGCGAGCTTGTTCTGCGCGAACCTCCTGGCCGGTCCGCTATAGGCGTATACGACCTTTGGGGGAGGCGCCGGGGTTTCAGGGTACTCGGTCCCTGGGGGTTCGCCCTGCCGCGCCTTGAGCATCCCAGTCAATCCGGTATGAGCATAGGAATCGCCCGGAAACCGTGCCAAGGTCTCGCGGTATTCGGCCTCGGCCTCGGGGAGCTTATTCTGGGCCTTGAGGGTTTCGGCCAGTCCGGTGCGGGCGTGGGCGTTGTCGGGAAACCGCGCCTTGGTCTCGCGGTATTCGGCCTCGGCCTCGAGGAGCTTATTCTGGGCCTTGAGGGTCTCGGCCAGTCCGTTGCGGGCGACGGCGTCGTCGGGAAACCGCGCCTTGGTCTCGCGGTATTCGGCCTCGGCCTCGGGGAGCTTGTGCCGGGCCTTGAGGGTCTCGGCCAGTCCGGTGCGGGCAACGGCGTCGTCGGGAAACCGCGCCTTGGCCTCGCGGTATTCGGCCTCGGCCTCGGGGAGCTTGTGCCGGGCCTTGAGGGTTTCGGCCAGTCCGTTGCGGGCGACGGCGTCGTCGGGAAACCACGCCTTGGTCTCGCGGTATTCGGCCCCGGCCTCGGGGAGCTTGTGCTGGGACTTGGGGGTTTGGGGCAGGCCGGTGGGGGCGCCGGGGTCGGCGGGAAGCCGCGGC
>JAIZWN010000122.1 GCA_020443945.1 Candidatus Thiosymbion ectosymbiont of Robbea hypermnestra
GGCGGTGACCCACCGACAAGGGTATGGGTTTGCTGCATTTGATTTTCGGGGGATTCGGTTAATTGAGAACGCCCCCTGGCATCCAGTCGCTTTTTGCCGCGCCGAGAACACAAAATTAAGGTTCCCTTATAAGGGGACCTTGAAAAATTCAAGGTCCCCATAAGGCAAAAGGGGATACTGATTCCCAACGGGCGCCACGGGTTTTTCGCGGCGCCCCCGAGACAACAACCAGTGGAGATAAGCGTATGTCATCCGACATTATGAAAACGATCAAAGAGGAAGAAGTGAAGTTCGTGGATCTTCGCTTCACCGATACCCGGGGTAAGGAGCAACATGTCACCTTGCCGTCCGGCGTCATCGACGAGGATTTCTTCACGGAAGGGAAGATGTTCGACGGCTCCTCGATCGCCGGCTGGAAGGGGATCCAGGAGTCGGACATGGTGCTGATGCCGGAGGCGGAGACCGCGATCCTGGATCCCTTCTCCGATGAGAACCAGCTAATTATCCGGTGCGACATTCTCGAGCCCTCGACCATGCAGGGCTATGAGCGAGATCCCCGCTCCCTGGCCAAGCGCGCCGAGACCTACCTCAAGTCCACCGGCATCGCCGACGCCGCCTATTTCGGCCCCGAGCCCGAGTTCTTCGTGCTGGACGATGTGCGTTGGGGCGCCGATATGAGCGGCGCCTTCTACAAAGTGGATTCCGAGGAGGCCGATTGGAATTCCGAGCGGGTCTATGAGGACGGCAACATCGGCCACCGTCCGGGGATCAAGGGCGGCTATTTCCCGGTGCCGCCGGTGGATTCCCTGAACGATCTGCGTTCCGCCATGTGCCTGGCCCTGGAAGAAATGGGGGTGACCGCCGAGGTTCACCACCACGAGGTAGCCACCGCCGGTCAGTGCGAGATCGGCACCCGGTTCGCTACCCTGGTCAAGCGCGCGGACTGGAACCAGATCCTCAAATACGTGGTCTGGAATGTGGCCCATGCCTACGGCAAGACCGCCACCTTCATGCCCAAGCCCCTGGTAGGCGACAACGGCAACGGGATGCATGTGCACCAATCCCTGAACAAGAACGGTCAGAACATCTTCTCGGGCGACAAGTACGGCGGCCTCTCGGAGACGGCGCTGTATTACATCGGCGGCATCATCAAGCACGCCCGCGCCCTCAACGCCTTCACCAACGCCTCCACCAATTCCTACAAGCGTCTGGTGCCCGGCTTCGAGGCGCCGGTCATGCTGGCCTACTCGGCGCGCAACCGCTCGGCCGCGATCCGCATCCCCCATGTGGCCAATCCCAAGGCCCGCCGCATCGAGGTCCGGTTCCCGGATTCCACCGGCAATCCCTACCTCTCCTTCTCCGCCATGATGATGGCCGGTCTGGACGGGATCATGAACAAGATCGACCCCGGCGATCCCATGGACAAGGACCTCTACGACCTGCCCCCGGAGGAGGAGAAGGGGATCGCCCAGGTCTGCTATGCGCTGGATCAGGCCCTGGACGCGCTGGATAAGGATCGGGACTTTCTCACCGCGGGCGGGGTGTTCAGCAACGATCTCATCGACGGCTATCTCGGCTTGAAGATGGATGAGGTGACCATGCTGCGCATGACCACCCACCCGCTCGAGTTCGACATGTACTACAGCCTGTAAGCCGGTACGCCTATCGCAAAAGGTGATCGCCGACGCGGTTCAGGGATGGACCGCCATTTTCGACCGTGGCAGGCGGTTGAACGGGAAGGAAACGGGAAATCGTCACTTTCCGTTTCCACGTCGCGGAAGCCTGCAAAACCCGTGAAACGGGCGGGCCGATGGTTCTTCCCCCGCTTGCGCTTTACATCCATATCCCCTGGTGTGTGCGCAAGTGCCCCTACTGCGACTTCAATTCATATCCCCGGCACGGCGGTATCCCGGAAGCCGCCTATGTGGAGCGCCTGCTGCAAGACCTGGCCCAGGAGGCAAGCGCCCTCTTTCCCCCCCGCCCCCTGACCAGCGTCTTCATCGGCGGCGGCACCCCGAGCCTCTTTTCCGGCGGGGCGATTGCCAGGCTGCTGCAAGGGGTGCGCGAGCGGATCGAGCTGCCGCCGGATGCCGAGATCACCCTGGAGGCCAATCCGGGAACGGGCGATCAGGAAGGCTTCGCGGCTTATCGGCAGGCCGGCGTCAATCGGCTGTCCATCGGCGCCCAAAGCCTCTCGGCGCAACACCTGGCGCGGATCGGCAGAATCCATGGGCCCGAGGAGATCCATGCCGCGGTCGACCGGGCGCGGCGGGCCGGCTTCGAGAACCTCAATCTCGACCTCATGTACGGCCTGCCGGAACAGTCGCCGGCCCAGGCGCGTCGGGACCTGGAGGAGGCACTGGCGCTGGGGCCCGCGCACATCTCCTACTATCCGCTCACCCTGGAATCCGGCACCGCCTTCCACCGGGCGCCGCCGCCCCTTCCCGACCAGGATCGGATCGCCGATATGCAATGGCAGGCCGCCGCGCTGCTGACCGCGCGGGGATTCGAGCCCTATGAGGTATCCGCCTACGCGCCGGTGGAACGCCGCTGCCGGCACAACCTCAACTACTGGCGCTTCGGGGATTACTTGGGGATCGGCGCCGGTGCCCACGGCAAGCTGACCTTTCCAGACCGGCAACAGGTCGAGCGTCGCTGGAAGCTACGCGACCCGGCGGCCTATCTCGACCCCGCCAACCGGGATCGACTCATCGGCGGACAGGAGACTCTGTCGGCGGCGGAGCTCATCTCGGAATTCGCCCTGAATGCCCTGCGGTTGCCGGAGGGCTTCGAGGCATCCCTGTTCGAGCAACGCACGGGGCTTCCCTTCGCGCGGATCGCCGCCCAGGTCGCCGCCGCCCGCGCGGCGGGCCTGCTGGCCCCGGAGCCGGAACGGTGGGTGCGACCGACCGAGCTCGGACACGGATTCCTCGACGACCTCCTCCAGTACTTCATACCGGGGTAGTGTTGTAATTTTGTTGTCCCTGGGTATATACGCCAAATCCCGGAAACCACAAAGCTGAGACACTACCAATCCGGCCTATCCGGCTGGGAAGGCTATCTTCCAGGCAGCCGATGCCGGCAAGGCCCATTGGATGTATCCCGCGCACAGGCCCACAAAAAAAACCCCGCCGAAGCGGGGTTTTTTTCGGCCGGGCGAACGGCCCGGGAATGCTTACATCATTCCCATGTCGCCCATGCCGCCCATACCGCCGGCGCCACCGGCCGGCATCGGCGTCTCTTCCTTGGGCTCCTCGGCCACCATGGCCTCGGTCGTGACCATGAGACCGGCCACGGAGGCGGCGTTCTGCAGGGCGGAACGGACCACCTTGGTGGGATCCAGGATGCCCATGGCGACCAGATCGCCGTACTCGCCGGTCGCGGCGTTGTAACCGAAGTTACCCGCGCCCTCGGCGACCTTCTGCAGCACCACGGAGGCCTCGGCGCCGGCGTTGGCCACGATCTGGCGCAGGGGTTCCTCCAGGGCGCGGCGGGTGATGCCGATGCCCACATCCTGATCGTGATTGGTTCCCTTCAGGTCCTTCAGCTTGGGCAGGGCCCGCACCAGGGCGACGCCGCCACCGGCGACGATGCCTTCCTCGACGGCCGCCCGGGTGGCGTGCAGGGCATCCTCCACCCGCGCCTTCTTCTCCTTCATCTCCACCTCGGTGGCCGCGCCGACCTGGATGACGGCCACGCCGCCGGCCAGCTTGGCAAGCCGCTCCTGGAGCTTCTCGCGATCATAGTCGGAGGTGGTCTCCTCGATCTGACCGCGAATCTGCTCGACCCGACCCTTGATGTCGGTATCGGAGCCGGCGCCATCGATGATGGTGGTCTCTTCCTTGGTCACCAGGATCTTCTTGGCGGTGCCCAGATCGTTGAGGCTGGTCTTCTCCAGGGTAAGACCGACCTCCTCGGCGATGACGGTGGCGCCGGTGAGGATGGCGATGTCCTGGAGCATGGCCTTGCGCCGGTCACCGAAGCCCGGCGCCTTGACGGCGCAGACCTTGATGATGCCGCGGATGGAGTTGACCACCAGCGTGGCCAGGGCCTCGCCCTCGATGTCCTCGGCGATGATCAGCAGCGGCTTGCCGGCCTTGGCGACGCTTTCGAGCGCCGGCAACAGGTCGCGGATATTGGAGATCTTCTTGTCGTGCAGCAGGATGTAGGGGTCCTCCAGCTCCACGTTCTGGCTCTGCTGATTGTTGATGAAGTAGGGGGAGAGGTAGCCGCGGTCGAACTGCATGCCCTCCACCACGTCGAGCTCGTTTTCCAGGGACTTGCCCTCCTCGACGGTGATGACGCCCTCCTTGCCGACCTTTTCCATGGCATCGGCGATGATCTTGCCGATGGACTCGTCGGAGTTGGCCGAGATGGTGCCGACCTGGGCGATCTCCTTGTTGTCCGAGCAGGGCTTGGACAGCTCCTTGAGCTGCTCCACGGTGGCCCCCACGGCCTTATCGATGCCGCGCTTCAAATCCATGGGGTTCATGCCGGCGGCAACCGCCTTCAGCCCCTCGCGCACCATGGCCTGGGCCAGCACGGTGGCGGTCGTGGTGCCATCGCCGGCGATATCGGAGGTCTTGGACGCAACCTCCTTGACCAGCTGGGCGCCCATGTTCTCGAACTTATCCTTGAGCTCGATCTCCTTGGCCACGGACACGCCGTCCTTGGTCATGGTCGGGGCGCCGAAGCTCTTCTCGAGCACCACGTTGCGGCCCTTGGGACCCAGGGTGACCTTAACGGCGTTGGCCAGAATGTTGACGCCCGCCATCATACGGTTACGGGCATCATCGCTGAACTTGACGTCTTTTGCACTCATTTTTCTGTCCTGATTTCAGTAGGATATGCGTCTGTTGCGCCGGATGTCGGCGCACGGCCCAGCCGGCATCTATTCGATGACGCCCATGATGTCTTCTTCGCGCATGACCAGCAGTTCCTCGCCATCGAGCTTGACCTCGGTGCCCGAGTACTTGCCGAATAGCACCCGGTCGCCCACCTTCACATCCAGGGGGCGGGTCTCGCCGGTATCCAGAATCTTGCCGTTGCCGACAGTCAGAACCTCGCCCTGAATCGGCTTCTCGGTGGCGGAATCCGGAATCACGATGCCACCGGCGGAGGTGCGTTCCTCCTCCATGCGGCGAACGACGATACGGTCGTGTAGGGGACGGATCTTCATTGAGCGGTCTCCTCGAACTAAGTTGAGATCTCGGGTCTGTAAAAGGATGAATGCCAACCGCGCGGGGCCGCTGCCGGCGACCGGCTGTTAGCACTCGCTATTTGCGAGTGCTAATAATAGGGGCTCGCACCGAACTGTCAAGCGTCCACCGCCAGTCGGTGGCGCCTTCAGTCCCGCTCGCGGCGATATTCGCCCTCGATCACCCGTGGGCCGGTTCGAACCGGTCCCTGATCGGTGGTTGGTTGGTCGGGGAGGATACGGACAAAGCGCGCGATCAGGAGCCGACGCAGCCCCGGAACCAGCAGCAGAAAGCCCAGGACATCGGTCACGAAACCCGGCAGCAGCAGAACCAGACCCGCGGCCAGCAACAAGGCCCCGTCGAGCATCTCCAGGGCCGGTAGTTGGTTCCGCTCCATGGCGTCGCGGACGCGCATGAGCACGGAAAAGCCCTGGAGCCGCACCAGCGCGCCGCCGAGCAGGGCCGTGAAGATCGACAGCCCAATGGTGGGCAGGGCGCCGATCTGCGCGCCGACCTGGATCAGAAAGTAGAGCTCCAGCAGCGGGATGCCGACAAACAGCAGCAAGAAAAAAATCACGAAACAGGCCTCGATGCACGGGCGATTCAGGGACGGTCGCCAACCCTACATGGGGGCGGAAAAGGGAAACCTCATGTGGGGGCCAAGGTGGCGTCGGGTCCGTTGTAAGATTGGCGGGTTTCCACTTCGCCGTCGTTCCGGGTGGGACCCCGGAATCTGCCGGCGCCAGGGATGGGTGTGAGCCGCAGGTACCGTCGGCTCAGTCGCAAACGGTGCCGCTCGTTGACCAGGAGT
>JAIZWN010000123.1 GCA_020443945.1 Candidatus Thiosymbion ectosymbiont of Robbea hypermnestra
TCTCCTCTCAGCCGGCCTGTGGAACTTCAAAATAGCTTGAAAATCAGTCGGTTATCAACAGGTACAAGTCTAATCTTAACCGCGCCAAAAACCACTACCCGAGCCCGCGCCTCTACCCATCCTACGCGCTTTGCCTTAGCCGCGGAGTCATCTTGTTTCTCGTTGCCTTCACCACCCCCGTTACACCGCGGTCTTGCCGGGAGTGTAGGATGCGGTGAGCGCGGTAGGTCGTAGCAGAACTACACCAACCCCGACCGCGAACCGCATCAATGGACGCCCGCGGTAAACCGCATTAAAGCTAGCGGGGAGGGGTCAGGTCTTGATCCGTGACCTTGAAGGCACAGATCAAGACCTGACCCCTTTCCCTCGTTACCAGCTAACGAAGTGTTTGAAGATGAGTCACAACAAGAAGCCATGAATAAACTCGTACATACAGTATTCGCTCTGATAATTATTTTTTCGTCAACGGCATTTGGTTGTGAGTGCGTCGATAGCGTGATGCCTGCAATAATTACTGATTCTGATAATAGCGATGTTCAAAAGTACATTGAGTTACAAAAAAAACCGTTCTTTTCTCTGATAGTGAAACCGAGGGAAGTTATTACTTCCTTGTTAATTGGTACAAGAAAGGTGCTCGATCTAAACGAATTGGTTCGCGCGCGCTTACCATTGTAATTATAGTGCTGGGGGTATTGCTACTGTTGGTTACTGTCTTTGATCGTGTTTTTAAGAATCAAAAATTCTGGATCTCTTTTATAGGGACTTTAATCGTGGCTTCGCAAGGTCTTTCGCAAGAGTTTTCGCAAGAATTCCAATACAAGGGGACATGGGAAAACTATATGGTCGCCAAGCTAAAATTAGAAAGTGCTCATAGGGATTGGCAAAGAAAAATTATTGATGCGTCAATGAAAAAAGATGGGCTTTCCGACGCTCAATGTGCAACCGAAGCATTCTCAAAAAATGTCTCGAAGATTGTGTTAGATGAAACCACAAGTTTTTTTAAATCCATTTCTGATTGAATCAATGAAATTGGAGATGGCTCTTATCCAAGAAAAGGCTCTTTATGGATTCCAGACTGCTTTGCCTTGGCCGCGGAGTCATCTTGTTTCTCGCTACCTTCACCACCCCCGTTACACCGCGGTCTTGCCGGGAATGTAGGATGCGGTGAGCGCGGTAGGTCGTAGCAGAACTACACCAACCCCGACCGCGAACCGCATCAATGGACTGAAACATGCGGATTATCGCCAAGAGCACGCTGAAGAAATTCTGGGACCAGCCTGCATACAGAGATGCTCAAGGTCCATTGCAAAGCTGGCATGAGGAAGCGGCAAGAGCCAAATGGGCATCACCGCAGCAGATCAAGGCGCAGTACTGTAGCGCCAGCATCTGTGCCAACAATCGTGTCG
The DNA here is from genome assembly GCA_020443945.1 of Candidatus Thiosymbion ectosymbiont of Robbea hypermnestra. Classification (GTDB taxonomy): domain Bacteria; phylum Pseudomonadota; class Gammaproteobacteria; order Chromatiales; family Chromatiaceae; genus Thiosymbion; species Thiosymbion ectosymbiont_B. The sequence goes on from JAIZWN010000123.1 coordinate 1,407, forward strand.
TGTTCAATATCGGCGGTAACAAGTACCGCTTGGTAGTAGAGGTGCAGTATCGGGTCGGCATCGTCTGGGTGAAATTCGTAGGAAGCCATGCGCAGTACGACAAGATTGACGTGGAGACCGTGAATGAATATTAGGCCTATCCGTTGCAATGAGGATCTGCAAGCGGCTTTTCGTCGTCTCGAGGCGATTTTTCAGGCCGAAGAGGGAACGCCGGAGGCGGATGAAATGGAGATCCTGGTTACCCTGATCGAAGCCTATGAGAATAAGCATTACCCGATCGGTCCAGCGAACCCCGTCGACGCCATCAGATTCAGAATGGAACAACAGGGGTTGACCCCACGCGATCTTGAGGCCTATATCGGCTCCAGCGGTCGGGTGTCGGAGGTGTTGAATCGCAAGCGCCCTTTGAGCCTGCGTATGGTGAAGCGCCTGCACGACGGACTGCGTATCCCCTATGAGAGTCTGATGGCGGGGGTATCATGAGAGCTGCACACACAGCCCGCGTAGGGCGGCAAAGCAAAGCGTATCCCAGGGCTACCGAATGATCATCACCGTTGAAACAGCCACTTGTCTGAAAGGTCGGTCGGGCCATCGGCCGGCCTCCCTTGAAGTGCGCCGGCAAAGTGGTGCCCTGGATGAGGCTCGGATGGGCGCATTGGCCGCTGGCCTGTTCCAGGGATCGATATCGGGGAAATGGGGTCTGGAAATGGGGTCAGGTCTTGATCCGTGACCCTTGAAGGCACGAGTCAAGACCTGGCCCCATTTCCTCTGTGCCACGCGGCATTGGGTGCCTGAGCCAAGCCGTTAGCCGTCAAGAATTATCTGAAGTTGCTTTATGAGCAAAAAGGGTATAAATTTTACTCATGATTACGTTTGAATTCGATGAAAACAAGAGTAGGTCCAATCTTAAAAAGCATGGGATTGATTTCTATACAGCCCAAGCGTTGTGGAATGATCCTGATCTAATCGAGATCCCTGCAAATACGAGTGATGAGCCTAGGTATTTGATTATTGGTGTACTCAATGGAAAACATTGGTCAGGGGTAATAACTTATCGAGGTATAAATATTAGGATCATTTCGGTTAGGCGTTCACGCAAAGTGGAGGTAAATCTGTATGAAAGCGCATGAATTTGATGCCAAATTTGAGAGTGACGATGACATTCTAAGTGATCTGGATTTATCCAAAGCCACGCGACCAATGCAACAACAAGAGCGTGTTAACGTCGACTTTCCAGCATGGATGCTTGAGTCACTAGACAAAGAGGCCAATCGAGTTGGTGTGACTCGACAATCAATCATCAAAATATGGTTAGCGGAAAGGCTAGAAAGTGTGGCACACCACCACAATACATCCCATTAAATACGGCTAACAAGTTGTTCAAGCGCGGAAACGGGGTCAGGTCTTGATCCATGATCCTTGAAGGCACAGGTCAAGACCTGACCCCTTTTCCCTTGCCGGCGAGGGCTACAACGCAATGCCATTAAGTTAAGCCGTCATTCCGGCTGGGACGCCGAAATCCAGCGCGGTAGGATGGGTAGAGGCGCGCCAATGAGCTTTGGGTATGCCAATCATCTTAACCGCGCCGAAACCCATCACCCACAGAAACCTTTAATGATAGATTTCTACGACGGAAAAATGACCGGCTATCGGTGCTGGCGAGTTCCCGGCGGTTGTTATTTTTTTACCGTCAACCTTGCCAGACGCAAAAATAATTCGGTAGTCCTATTATTCATAGGATTCTATCTGGCTTTTACACGCTAGTGTACGCATCTTGATTGGTTGACAAA
>JAIZWN010000124.1 GCA_020443945.1 Candidatus Thiosymbion ectosymbiont of Robbea hypermnestra
TCTCCTCTCAGCCGGCCTGTGGAACTTCAAAATAGCTTGAAAATCAGTCGGTTATCAACAGGTACAAGTCTAATCTTCTCTCTTTACTTTTTTCTTCATCCTCTCCTCGAAAATCTGTTTGTATGACGTTATATGTATGATTCTTAAATTCTTCGATTACGCCCAACCGAAGCACTGCTACTTTATGCGAACTATTTGTCGGGTCTATATATATTGCATAGCACATATCATTGCAGTGCTTGCAAAAATGAAACTTAACAGTTTTAGCTCCAAATTGTTTGATATCTGTTTCGTTTGCATCATCAATTAATGCCAATCCATTTGGATCAGCAACCCAAACACCGTCATATGTGCTACAGAATTCGCATGTTTTATCGTCAGATCGTGGCTTGAAATCTGAAACGCTAATACCAGACTGCAATTTGAATGATGTTTCTCCGCAGCGGCATTTGCCGTGGTACGTATACATGCTTACCTCTCTCTTTGCTTTGCCAAAGCATGAAACAATATTTTGCTTGTAATGCTTCTGTACACATTACAATAGTCAGGATCAATATTATAAATATCATTATTGTACTTTTGTTCTACATGTCCAATACAGACCCCTTGACAAAACCCTTCAATTTCACAGCCGGCACATGCTTTAACATTGTTGTATGTTCTCATAACTGTCCATGAATACTCTGGACGAGAAAACACACTGTCGAAGTCATTTATTTCACCGAGTCTAAGGGAGGTAGCCCTGCATGCGAAAATATCGCCTGAAGGTTCTACATTTAGTTGGAATCCGGTTGCTGTGCATGTATCGTGGAATTCTAAATATGTATTGTGTTTATCGTTGACTTCCGTTGAAAGCAACCTAGCAATTGGGTTATACCAGTAGCCGTTAACCAATATGCCATGATTTTTCCCATAAACATATAGTCGAAATAGTTTTTCGGAAATTTCTTCAGGTGTTGCTACCGCCTGTGGCTTTAGACTGTCGTCCATAAAAGAAAGGATCACGACGATCGAAGTAACGCCTTTACTTTTTGCATAATCTATAAAACTTTCGTCGTATTGATTGTAGTTTTTACTACTCAAAACAGAACTGAAATCGACATTCACTCCGTTATCTATTAGGCAATTGATACCCTTTTCTATTTCAATAAATGAGGAATCCGTTTTATTTTTAGTTTTTCGTATCGCATCGTTTCCAGAGGGTAAACCATCAATGCTAACGCTAACATGTACATTGTTTTTTGCTAGTATTGCTGCAATGCCATTGTTTATTAATGATGCATTTGTAGTCATATCATAAGCGTAAGCGAACACCATTAATCTCACCTGAATATTTATCAAGAATTCTAGATATGACGATCCAATTAATCAAAGGTTCTCGCCCAAAAAACTTTACTATAAGTTCATTGCCCCCATTTTTAGACACATAGCGTAAAGCTTCGGAAATAGACTTACTTGCCACATCGTAAGTCATGTTTTTTGTAGCATTTATTAATTTTTGTCTTGATGCTGATTGATTATCTGACCTGTCAACAAAGCACATATCACAGGTATAATTGCAGGCGTTAGAAATAGATAATTGAAGACCACCTAGTAGACCACCATTCCTGACTTTACCTTCTCGATCAGATAATATAGATCTTCACTACTGTCCGGTAAAACCTTCGCCCCACTCACGTAACAGCTTGTAAAGACATGCAAAACCGCGGATTTCGGGGT
>JAIZWN010000125.1 GCA_020443945.1 Candidatus Thiosymbion ectosymbiont of Robbea hypermnestra
GAAGAGCTCGGGCACCAGCGCGACCTGATCCGGACCATCCTGGAGCAGATGGATAAGCGCTTCGGCGCCTTGCAGAACGACATGGATCGGCGTTTCGAGGCCGCCGATAAGCGCTTCAGTGCCTTGCAGAATGACATGGACCGGCGCTTCGACGCCGTCGACAAGCGTTTCGAGGCGATGCAGGTCGAGATGAACCGGCGCTTCGATGCCGTCGACAAGCGCTTCGAGGCCATCGACAAGCGTTTCGAGGCAATGCAGGTCGATATGAACCGACGCTTCGAGGCAATGCAGGAGGAGATGAACCGGCGCTTCGATGCCGTCGACAAGCGTTTCGAGGCGATGCAGGTCGAGATGAACCGGCGCTTCGAGGCGATGCAGATCGAGATGAACCGGCGCTTCGACGCCGTCGACAAGCGTTTCGAGGCGCTGACCAAGCGTATCGACCGGGTCATGATCTGGTCGTATGCAACCACCCTGACCGTGGGCGGCCTGGTCGTGACGGCGCTGAAGCTATTGCTTTGAGGAATGAACGGAGAACGGGACGACAAGAGCAGGCTCAAGGGCGCCGCGGCTATCGAGGGGATGGCGGCGGGCCTCGCCGGCATTCGGGAGCGGCTGCGGCAGGTCTGGGGACGGGGCGGCACAGCGACGGGACAAGGCGAGGCCGGGGCGGACAGGGGCACTCAGGGCCGCCTGGGGCTCTCCGGCGAGACGACATCCGGTAAGGACCCCGACCCCGGGCATGGATGATCCCCTGTATCTCTGTGGCCTGGTGCCCGCGGATACCGCGACCCTACCGGCGGGCGCCGGCGTCGATGGCCTGCATCCCTTGGAACGGCTGGCGCTGGGGGGGCTCACCGCGGTTGTCAGCCGCGTCTCGCGGCGGGAATTTGTCGGCCCCGCGGCCGAGGACCGGCTGCGGGAGCTGGCTTGGGTGGGGCCGCGGGCCTTGCGGCACCAGGCGATCATCCGCGCGCTGATGGACCAGGGGCCGGTGATTCCGGTGCGTTTCGCTACCCTGTTCAGCGATGCCGATGCCTTGCGCGAGCGCATCGCCCACCACCGGGAGGCCCTGCTGGGCTTCCTGGAGCGGACCCGGGAACAAGCCGAATGGTCGGTGAAGGCCCTGTACGACCGCCAGGCGGCGCTGGCGCGTCTCACCGAGCAGACCCTGGCGGGGGGTGAAGACGGGCTGCGGGCGCTGCCGCCGGGACGGCGCTACTTCGAGGAACAGAAGCTGCGCAAGGCGGTCGCGTCGGAGCTGGACGCGGCCCTGGCCGAGGCTTGCCGTTGGCTGTACGAGCGGCTGGAGGCGCAGGCCACCGAGGCATGCCGGGTGCGGCTCCAGACCAGGGACGAGAGCGGCCTGCCCATGGAGATGGCGGCCAACTGGGCCTTTCTCGTCGCCCACCCCGCGCTGGATACCTTCAGGCAGACGGTGGATGCCCTGTCGGATGCCGGGAATCCGGGCGGCCTGCTGCTCCGGCTGAACGGCCCCTGGCCGCCCTACAGCTTTGCGCCCCGGCTCGACGAGGGGGAGTGACGGGCGGGAGTCGGCCCGCTTGGGTCCAGCTCGGAGCGCCCCGCCAGCCGTAACCCTAGGCAAGCGGATTCCGGGGTAGTGTTGTAACTTTGTGATCCGCGATTTTGAACCGCAAAGGCGCAAAGGACGCGAAGGAGAACAAGGCTTGAG
>JAIZWN010000126.1 GCA_020443945.1 Candidatus Thiosymbion ectosymbiont of Robbea hypermnestra
GAAGAGCTCGGGCACCAGCGCGACCTGATCCGGACCATCCTGGAGCAGATGGATAAGCGCTTCGGCGCCTTGCAGAATGACATGGACCGGCGTTTCGAGGCCGCCGATAAGCGCTTCAGTGCCTTGCAGAATGACATGGACCGGCGCTTCGAGGCGATGCAGGTCGAGATGAACCGGCGCTTCGAGGCGATGCAGGTCGAGATGAACCGACGCTTCGATGCCATCGACAAGCGCTTCGAGGCCGTCGACAAGCGCTTCGAGGCGATGCAGGAGGAGATGAACCGGCGCTTCGACGCCGTCGATAAGCGCTTCGAGGCGATGCAGGTCGAGATGAACCGACGCTTCGACGCCGTTGACAAACGCTTCGAGGCGCTGACCAAACGTATCGACCGGGTCATGATCTGGTCGTATGCGACCACCCTGACCGTGGGCGGCCTGGTCGTAGCGGCGCTGAAGCTATTGCTTTGAGGACATCCTCGAAGGATGCGAGCCTGATTTCCGCTATGCGGCACGAGTAACACCGGCATGTCTCCCAAACCACCGTCCCTGACCTCCATGCTGGAGGCCCTGATCGCCACGCCGTCGGTCAGCAGCGTCAATCCCGAACTGGATCAGAGCAACGAGGCCGTCATCGATCTGTTGGCCGACTGGCTGGAAGCGGCGGGGTTTCGCACCGAGCGGATGGCGGTGCCGGAACGTCCGGGTAAGTTCAATCTGATTGCGACCCTGGGAACGGGACCCGGCGGCCTGGTGCTGGCGGGACACACGGACACGGTGCCCTGCAATGCGGAACGCTGGCGCCATGACCCCTTCCGGCTCACGGAGGACAGCGGTCGGCTCTATGGACTCGGCACCAGCGACATGAAGTCCTTCTTCGGGATCGTCATCGAAGCGGTACGGGGACTGACGCCGCGGGACCTGCGACAACCCCTGGTGGTTTTGGCCACCGCGGACGAGGAATCCTCCATGCGGGGTGCCCGGGCACTGGTCCAGGCGGACCGGGCCCTCGGTCGCTACGCCCTGATCGGGGAGCCCACCGGGCTCACCCCCGTGCGTCTGCACAAGGGGGTGATGTGGGAGGCAGTGCGCCTCATCGGTCAGACCGGCCATGCGAGCGATCCGGGCCTGGGTCGCAATGCCCTCGACGGTATGCAGGAGGTGATGGGGGACCTGATGGCCTGGCGCGAGGAGCTCGGGCAACGCCATCGCCACCCCGCCTTTACGATACCGGGCCCCACGCTCAATCTGGGCCGCATCCACGGCGGGGTCAACCCCAACCTCATCTGTGGCGACTGCGAGCTGCACCTGGACCTGCGCCTGTTGCCGGATATGCGGGCCGAGGACCTGCGCGCCGAACTCACGCACCGGGTCGCGGCCATTGCCGATCGCCGCGGACTCGAGTGGCAGGTGGCGCCCTTATTTCCCGGTATCCCCCCAACGGAAACACCGCGGGAGTCGGCCATCGTCGAGGCGGGGGAGGCCCTGACGGGTCATACGGCGGAGGCGGCGAACTTCGGTACCGAGGCCCCCTTCTTCAACCAATTGGGGATGGAAACCCTGATCCTCGGGCCGGGCAACCTCGCCCAGGCCCACCAGCCGGACGAATATCTGGAGACCGCCCGCATCCCCCCGACCCTGGAGCTGCTCAAGGGGATGATTCGCCGTTTCTGCCGGGATTAGCACCGCGGACAGTGCCTGTTGACCGTCGTGCCTCGAAAACCGGTAGGTAGTCCTAAAATCTGTAGGATGGGGCGCGAGACCACGCTAGGCTTTGCCTGTCCTATCATCCTATAGATCACA
>JAIZWN010000127.1 GCA_020443945.1 Candidatus Thiosymbion ectosymbiont of Robbea hypermnestra
TTCTGCAAGGCGCCGAAGCGCTTATCCATCTGCTCCAGGATGGTCCGGATCAGGTCGCGCTGGTGCCCGAGCTCTTCTTCGATGCGCACCATCCGCTCGCGCAGCTCGATCTCGTAGACCGCCGGCGGTTGGGCGAGAGACTCCTCGGTGAGCCACTCGCCCAGGTGCCCTTTGATGAATCGGATATCTTCCGCGGCAAGATTCATG
>JAIZWN010000128.1 GCA_020443945.1 Candidatus Thiosymbion ectosymbiont of Robbea hypermnestra
ACGCTCCAGCGTCTTGAAATCCTGGCCGCTGGAGCGGCCCGATTGCGTTCCCACGCCGGAGCGTGGGAACGAGAGAGAAACCGATGACGCGGATTATGCCGATGAGAAACGCAAACAATCGGTGTTTATCCGTGTCTATCAGTGGTTCAAAGAATAGGGGCTTTGTGTCCTTTGCGCCTTTGCGGTTCCGGCGGTTCCGCCGGTAGCTGGCGGTTTCCGCCGGCCCCTGTATATAACCGCGATGGCCAGCATCAGCAGGGCCAGGCCGATCACGGGTCGGTTTCCCAGGTGGGCGAAGGGCGTCGCCCCCCGGCGGGGCTGTACCTCGGCGGAGAAGGTCCCCCGCGCGAAGAGGGGCACGGTCCCCACGATTCCCCCGCGATGGTCGAGGATCGCGGAGACGCCGGTGTTGGTGGCGCGCAGGAGCCACCGCCCGTTTTCCAGGGCCCGCATGCGCGCCATTTCCAGGTGCTGGTGGGGCGCCAGGGAGTCGCCGAACCAGGCGTCGTTGCTGACGTTGATGAGGTAGGCCGCTTCCGGCAGGGCCTGGCGCACCTCGGCGGGAAAGACATCCTCGTAGCAAATGGAAACGCCCGCCAGGTGTTGGCCGACCCGCAGCAGCGGCCGCGGGGCGGCGCCCGCGCTGAAACCCGACATGGGGACCTCGAAGGCCCGCGCGAGTGGTCCCAGCCAGTCCTTGAAGGGGATGAACTCGCCGAAGGGGACCAGGTGGCGCTTGCGGTAGAGAGCCTCGGCGGTCCCGATACTGAGCAGGCCGTTGAAGTAACGGCGCGTTTCGAGGTCCATGATGGGAATCCCGAATACCAGCTCGGTATTCCGCGCCCGCGCTTCTTCCGCGAGGGGCCGGATGAAGGTGTCGCGCACCTCATGGAGATAGTCCGGAACCGCCGTCTCCGGCCAGAGGATCAGGTTGCTGTCCCAGTGCGCGCGGGTCAGTGTCCGGTAGGCGCGCAGGTGGGAAAGGCGTGCCGCCGGGTCCCATTTCAGGGACTGGGGGATATTGGCCTGCGCCAGGGTGGCGCGAAAGCTTGCGCCATCCGGCTCGGTCCACTCGAGGCCGCGCAGAGCGGCGCCGACGAGCCAGATCAGGCCGAGCCCGGCTGCCGCGACGTATCGGCTGCGCCCCCGCCAGGACACCAGGCCCCAGAGGAGTCCGCCACTCAGGGCCAGAAGCAGGCTGATCCCATAGACGCCCACGAGGGGCGCAAACCCCGCCGGCGGGGAGTCGATCTGGGTATGGCCGATGGTGAGCCAGGGGAAGCCCGTGAAGAGCCAGCCCCGCAGCCACTCGGTCAGGACCCAGGCCGCGGGAAACGCCAACAGGGGGCCGCCGATCCGCGAGCCCCGGCCGAGTCGGGCCGTCAGGGCGCCGGCGATTCCGTAGTAGAGGGCCGCTACGATGACCAGCAGAGCGGTCATCAGGTAGGCCAGCCAGGGGGCCATGTTGCCGTATTGGTTCAGGCTGATGCGGATCCAGAAGATGCCGAAGCCCATGAGGCCGATGCCGAACCCCCAGCCGATCAGAAAACCCGCGCGCGTGGTTGTCCCGTTCAGCAGCCCGCAGAGGAGTGCCAGGGACAGTAAGGCGATCGGGGACAGCGAGAAGGGCGCGAAGGCGAGTACGGCCAGCCCTCCCGCCGCCGCGGCGAGCAGGGTGCGCGTGACCGAGCCGCGAAGAGGAGATGCCATGGATCTCTCTTCGGTTGTTATCCGCGTGGGTTGCAAGGCCGGTCAGAAGGGGAAGGGCAGGCGCAGCACCCAGCTGGTCAGGACGTGCCCCGCGGTCCTCGATAACACGGCGGCTCCCGATTTCGGGACCACGACACGGTCGTCGCTGACGATTACGGGGTCGGTCAGCTCGCCCTTTTGGATCGAGGCGAGGTCTACGACATAGGCATTGACGTCGCCCTGCTCCTGCCGGCGAAAGACCAGGACCTCTTCCTGTTTGGCGACCTCGTCCAGGCCGCCGGCCATCGCGATGGCCTGCATCAGGGTTGTTCGGCCCACCATGGGAAACACGCCGGGGCTTTTTACGTGACCGGTCACCGTAACCTTGTGTCCCGCGGACTCGGAAATCAGGATACTGACCTGCGGATTATTGAGGTAACGCTCGCCCAGTCGGTTGGCGATGAGTTGCTCCGCCTCGCTGGGCGTGAGCCCGCTGATTTTCACCTTGCCGATCAGCGGCATGACGAAGGAGCCCGCCGCATTGACGCGCCCGTCGGTGGTGAGCTCCTCGACCTGGAAGACCTTGACCATAAGCCGATCGTGCGGGCCGATGCGATAGGCGTGCGCCGGTCCGGGATCCCCCGGAATGCCGATAATGGCCGGTATGGGCTTGCCGGCCGCACCCGCGCCGGCCACACCCGCGCGGGAGGCGGGAGGGGAGCTTTCTTCCCCGATGAAGCTGTTTCCTTTCCCGGCGCCGGGGGTGTTCGCGCGGGAAGCCGTGGGCACGGGGGGAGCGGGAGAAGCGGGTTTTTTCCGGCCCGCGCGGCCTGCTTTTCCGGCGCCGGCGGCAACCCCACCCGCCGTGGGCACGGCGGGTAAGGGCTGCACCCCCGACGCGGCCTGATTGTCTAAGGTCTTGCAGGCCGCAAGGCCCGAAATCAGCGCGAGGGCGGCGAGGAGCGTAACGAGCCTATTCATCTTTGGGATTCATGTGTGAGCGCGGCGCGGCGGGTTTCCCGCTGGATTCTACTCCGGTTGGGATGGGAACCCACGAATTAAATGTTATCATCGCCACAACTCCCGATGGGGGTTCGTCCCGGCCGGGAGCAGCGTTGGCAGGTATGCCTTCGGCCAGGCGTGTCTCGACTTGCCAATAAAATCCAACGGATGTCCCCGCACGGAACTCTCTCGGTTACCCCTGATCCGGGCAAGACCGCCGTATCCTGGCTACTCGGGACTATCTTCGTTTTCGCTCCCCTGTTCCGCGCCGGCCATCCCGCGCTGGCCGTGGCGGTCCTCGAGCTGCTCTCGGTTCTGCTGTTGGCCGTCGTCCTGTGGCAACCCCGACGCATCCCCCTCACGCGGTCGGAGATCCTGGCCCTGACGTTGCTGTTTGCCGTGCCTTTGCTCTATCTGATCCCCCTGCCCGTGGAGCTGGTCGAACGCCTCCCCGGCCGGGGGACCTACCTGGCCGGGCGCGCGCTCCTGGCGGCCGGAGAGGCCGGCGGGCCCGTCGGACTCTCGCTGCACCCTACGGAAACCGAATCCGCGTTACTGCTTTTGCTGTTGCCCATCGCGGTCTTCATGGGTACCCGCGCCCTCGGCACGTCCCGCAAACGACAGCTCGTTCTGCTGCTGCTGGCGCTGGCGGCCTTACAGTCGCTGCTCGGGATCCTCCAGTACAGCGCCGGCGAGGGCAATCCCCTGTTCTTCGGCATGGCGCACGCCAACAGCGCGCGGGGCACCTATGTCAATGCCAACCACCTGGCCGGCCTGTTGGAGATGCTGTTGCCCGTGGCCCTCGCCCTCATGGTCTACTCCATCGGTCGGGACCGCGCCGACGACGGGCGGGGTTGGAAACGGCGCATCCTCTTTTTTTCTTCCGCCCGGGGCCAGGCGGCATTCGTCTACGGGGCGCTTGCATCCCTGCTGTTGGTCGGCCTGATCTTCACCCGTTCGCGCACCGGGATCATGCTGAGCATACTCGCGGTGTTGTTGTCGATGGCGGCGTTCGCCCGACGTATCGGCGGCACCAATGTCCACGGACCGGTAGGGACCATCCTTACCCTGGCGGTCGGCACGGGCATCGTCATCGGCCTGGTGCCGGTGCTCGACCGGTTCTCCGTCGCCGGGGCGATGCAGGATCAGCGTTGGACCATCTTCTCGGCGACCCTCGAGGGCATCGGCGCCTTCTTACCGATCGGCAGCGGACCGGGCACCTACCCCGACATCTTCCCCGCCTTCCAGCCACTGGCGCTCGGGTCCTGGTTTGTCAACCACGCCGACAACGATTACCTGGAGTGGGTATTCGAAGGCGGCCTGCTTGCCGCCGCGCTGATCCTGCTGCTGCTCGTGCTCTATGCCCGCCAGTGGGTCCGGGTATGGACCTGGAAGGAGTGGTCGCACTTCCGTTTCGTGCAGGTCGCCGCGGGGATCGGGCTCTTGCTGCTGCTCCTGCACTCCCTGATGGACTTCAATCTGCATGTCCCGGCCAATATCGCCTACTTCGCCTTTCTGGCCGGCCTGTTCTTCTCGGATTCGCGGCACGATGTCGGACCCGCCCGGTCCAAGCGGCGGCGTACCACCCGGCGGCTGCGGGAAACCCGCTCCCCCTTGCCGACGCCTCCAGAGGAACAGGCAGCGGAACAGGCGGCGGCGACCGGGGCGTCGGTCCGCGATGGCGACCGGGATAGGGCCACGGACCGCGAGGACGGGGACAACCGAAACGCCGACGGGCCGCCGGAAGCGCCGGCAAGATCCGAGGGTCCGAGTCGGATGCGCAAGACCCTCGTCGAGTTGACGCGCCGCATCCCGAGATTGCTCCTCGTCCAGATGAGCGAGGCGGCCGACGGGGAAGCGTCGGTACGCGAAATCCGCGCGCTCGGGGATCGCCTGACGGCCTACGTGCGGGCGGTCGAGCAGTACCTCGCTTCCTCGGGCGGCGAGCGACGGGGATTGGCGCCGGACGCCGACCGAGTGTCGGCGGCGGACATCGACGCCGACCGGGCGCCGGCGGATGTAGGGTCGAAAGCGGGGGACAAGCCCGAGGTCGAGGGATTACAGAAGGAGCTCGAGTCCGTGATCGGCGCCCTGGACGCCTTCGTCGACCAACCGGACCGGGCCGACGGCCTCGCGCCGCTCAAGGCGCGGCTCCGGGATGCCGAGCAGCGACTCCCGGCGGTCGCCGGTTAGTACGGATGCCCACGGGTAGTTTTGTGATCTGTGATGCTTGAATCCGCGGATTACGCGGATTCTCGCCGATGAAAAAACGGGTGGTGTTGTAATTTTGTTGTCCCTGGGTATATACGCCGAATCCCGGAAACAACCAAAGCAAAACAGGTTACGGTT
>JAIZWN010000129.1 GCA_020443945.1 Candidatus Thiosymbion ectosymbiont of Robbea hypermnestra
ACGCTCCAGCGTCTTGAAATCCTGGCCGCTGGAGCGGCCCGATTGCGTTCCCACGCCGGAGCGTGGGAACGAGAGAGGACCGCACGAACCACGAAGAATGGCTCGACCTGTCAGCGGTGGTGCCGTAACTTTGTTGTCCCTGGGTATATACGCTGAATCCCAGAAACAACAAAGTTAGAACACTACCGATTCCGGGGTCCCCCCCGGAATGACGGTGCAGTGGCGCCGGCAACGCCAAGAGCCGGCCGAGACCACGGAAGAATTCTTCGTGTCTTTGTGGCTTGGTGTGAGAACACGGAAGGCGGTGACCCACCGACAAGTGTATGGGTTTCTGCATTTGATTTTCGGGGGATTCGGTTAATTGAGAACGTCCCCTAATCCCCGTCCGGCAACCGGAAGCGTTGGCCCGGCGCGAGGCCCGGCGCGGCGATGCGCAGGTGCTTGCCCTCGGGTCCCTGGGCGTTCCCCAGCAGCACGACCCGGAGGCGCTCGCCATTCTCCCGGGTGACCCAGAACTCCTCGTAGCTGCGCTCCACCGCCCCGGCGGGCAGCAGCACGGCCCCGCTACGTTCCGGGACGCGCAGGCCGAGCCGCGCGCGCAGGCCCCCGCGGCGGGGCTCGACCGGGTCGCGGATCGCCAGGTCCAGGGCAATCTTGCGGGTTACGGGGTCGAAGCCGGGGTTGGTGCGGTAGATGGCGGCGGCTACCTCCCGTTTCAGGTCCGGCAGATACAGGCGTATCCCGTCCGGGCCGGCGGCGGTCAGGACCCCATAGTGCTCCGGGGTGAGGGCGAAGGGGACGATCAGGGCGGTGAAGTCCGCGGCCGCGCCGACGGGCTCCCCTGCCTGCACCCACTGGCCCGGCTCCAGATCGCGGCCGGTGATCCGCCAGCCGACGGGGGCGGGAATGCGGGTACGTTGTAGACGCTCCTGGAGCACCTGCCGCCGGTTTTCCAGGAGTCGCCGCTCGTAGCGGGTGTCCCGCAGGGTTTGCCGCAGGGTATCGAGCCGGGAGGCGGAGGCGTTGTTGCGACGCGCCAGCTCGGTGTAACGCTCGACCTCCCGCCGGTTATGGGTGATCCGAGCCTGGAGCTGCTCCCGTCGGATTGCGACCTCCGCCAGCTCCAGCTCGAGGAGGGTCGCGTCCAGGCGCGCGAAGATGCCGTCCTGGCCGATGGTCTCGCCGATATCATAGGCCACCGTCGCCACCCTGCCCGCGCGCTCCGCCGCCAGCGGCAACTCGGCGCGCGGGCGAGTGAAGCCGGTGAGGCTGACCTCCCGCACCGCGGGCGCGGCGGTGACCAGGGGGGAATCCGGCTGCGCCGCGACGCCGGATACGATCAGCGCCAGGGCCGCCGCCCCAAGGCCCACACGCACCAGGCTCTCGCGTGCCACTCCGATCATGCTTACCCACCATCCGGGCCGAACGGGTACAAAAGGGGAAGGACGCCTGCTCAGCCGGTCCGCATACGCGCGATGATGCCCGTTGTGCTTTGGTCTTCCGCCAGGGAGGGTATGAGTACAACCTGGCCGCCCCGGGCCCTGACCTGCTCGGCCCCGACCACTTGCTCCTCCCGGTAATCCGCGCCCTTGGCCAGTACATCGGGGCGCAGCTGCTCGATGAGCGCCAGCGGCGTGTCCTGGTCGAACAGGACTACCGCATCGACAGCGGTCAGGGCCGCCAGGACCCGCGCCCGATCCTCCTGACCGATGACTGGCCGCCCCGACCCCTTCAGGCGACGCACCGAGGCATCGGTATTGAGCCCCACCACCAATCGGCGGCCGTGGCGGCGGGCCTGCTCCAGCATGGTCACATGACCCACATGTAGCAGGTCGAAGCAGCCGTTGGTGAATACCACCCGCTCGCCGTCGGCCTGCCAGCGACGGACCTGGGTCCGGGCCTCCTCGAGGGTGCGGAGCTTGGCCGCCTGCGCGCAGGCTTCCTCTCTGCCGATGGCCGCCCGCAGCTCCCGCGCCCCGATGGGGACGGTGCCGAGCTTACCGACCACGACCCCCGCCGCGAGATTCGCCAGCCGGGCGCTCTCGATCCATTCCAGGCCGGCGACGCGACCGGCCGCGAGGGTGGCGATGACGGTGTCCCCGGCCCCGGAGACATCGCATACCTCCCGCGCCATGGTCGGCAGTCGCTGATTGCCGTCCGGGCCGATGAGCACCAGGCCCTGCTCGCTCAAGGTCAGCACCAGGAACTCCAGCCGCAGCGTCTCGCGCAAGGCGGAGCCCGCCGCCACCAGGGCCTCCGAATCCCGGGCGGCCACGCCGGCGGCGAGGGCCAGTTCGCGGCGGTTGGGGGTAATCGCGGTCGCCCCGGCATAGCGGCCGAAATCCCGGCCCTTGGGATCTACCAGCACCGGCAGGCCACGACCGCGGGCGGACGCGATCAAGTCCCGGCACAGCCCCTCGGTCAGGACCCCCTTGGCGTAATCCGAAAGCAGCAGGACATCCGCCTGGGCCAAACGCGCGGCGGCGGCGGCGAACAGCCGCTTCTGGTCACTCTCCGACAGGGGCGTGGTCCGCTCCTCGTCGATTCGGATCATCTGCTGGTGATTGCCCACCACGCGGGTCTTGAGGGTAGTACCCCGATCCCGCGCGATCAGGACCCCCTCGGACTCCAGACCCGCCCTGGTCAGCTCCGCCAGCAGCCAGTCGCGGCCCGCGTCCGCGCCCGTCACCCCCACCAGCGCGACCTGGAGTCCCAGCCCCGCCAGATTCCGGGCCACATTGGCCGCGCCGCCCGCGGACCGGGTTTCCCGCTCCAGCGCCACAACCGGCACGGGCGCCTCCGGCGAGACCCGCCGCACCCGCCCCCACAAAAAGCGGTCCAGCATCAAATCGCCGACCACCAGGACCTTGTGGGCGGCCATACCGCGGAAAATCTCGTCGGATGCAAATGTCATAGGGTTCGACAAGGCTCTACCGAAATCGGTCCGCATCCCGGTCATCCCGGCCGGACCGACCGGACCGACCGGGAAGGGATGAACCACGGACGATTCATTGGTAGTGTTGTAGTTTTGTGATCTGTAATGCTTGAATCCGCAGATTACGCAGATTCTCGCCGATGAAAAATGCGGCAATCCGTGAAAATCTGCGTAATCCGCGGACAACAATGATGGTGAGGGGAGATTTCTACGCCAAATCCCGGAAACCACAAATCTAAGACACCACCCAAAATTGACCCCTAGTCCGCTGTCGATTCCCGTTGCGACCAAGTCATTGACCAACGAAATCTCCGCCGCCCGCGGAACCGTTTCAAGCGCTTTGAACTCACGGATGTTCGCGGTTCTTGGTCAGTAGATTACCCACCGTAAACAA
>JAIZWN010000130.1 GCA_020443945.1 Candidatus Thiosymbion ectosymbiont of Robbea hypermnestra
GAATTCTTCGTGGCTTGGTGGCTTGGTGGCTTGGTGTGAGAATACCGAGTCGGCGCGGTCTACCGACAAGTGTATGGGTTTACTGTATTTGATTTTCGGGGGATTCGGTTAATTGAGAACGTCCCCTAGATTTGTGGTTTCCGGGATTTGGTGTAGAGACCTCCCCTCACCATCATGGTTGTCCGCAGATTACGCCGATTTTCACGGATTACTGCGTTTTTTCATCGGCGAGAATCGGCGTAATTTGCGGATTCAAGCATCACAGATCACAAAACTACAACACTACTGGATCGATGTCTTACCAGTCCTTCTCCACCGGCTCGTAGCCGGGGAATTGCTGCCTGGCGCGGGACTCCCGACGCCGGGCCTCCCGGTCGCGCACGCCTTGCAGTAGCTGGCTCGAATCCCCCGGTTGCGGCTGAGGCTCCGGGCCGGATTGGTCCTGGCCGTTGGACCCGGACTCCTGTTGTTCCGCCTGGTCTTGCTGTTTCGGTGGGGGTTGGTCCGAATCCCCCGGTTGTTGCGGCGGCTGCAGGGCGGCCAGGGCGGCGGCCAGGGCCTCGACGGCCTGCCGCTGGTGGTCGCGGATGGTCTCGAACGGCGGGGGTTCCCCGGCCATCGTTGCCGCTGCTTGCTCCATCCGGTCGCGGGCGCCGGTAACCTGATCGGCAGCCTCTCGCAAGCGCGCCGGTTGTTCCTGATCGGCCGCCGCCGGTTGGGCCTGGGTGTTGCCCTGGGCCGTCGGCGCGGCGGGGGCCGGCCGCTCGGCCTGTTGCGCCAGGGCCTCGGCGATACTCCCGGCGGTCTCGGCCAATGCGGTCTGCTCCGAACCTATGGGACCCAATCGACGGGCGGTCTCCGCCGCGGGCTCGGTGGCGGCCAGCCCGGAGACCTCCTCGGTACGGTCGCCCAGATCGACTTGGCGGCGTAGCGTCTCGCGCAGGTGATCCACTACCGAGAAGAAGAGCCGGCGCAGGGCCTCTATCCGGCTCAGGGTGCGTTCCACGGAGTCCTGCGCCTGGTCGATCAGGCCCGTCAGTCCCTCGTCGTCCGTCGGGAGGGCCGAAGCGACCTCCAGATCCTTCAGGGCCTGTTGCATGGCCTTCTCCACCTCGACGCGCAGTGCGTCGGCCTGCTCCAAACGCCGCCGTTCGGCCTCCAGGGCGGCGGGATCGGGCGGATCGGGGGCCTGGGGATTGGCTGCCGTCGCGTCGGGTTGCGCGGTCGGCGCCCCCTTGGCCCGCTCCTCCGCGTCGAGCGCCGCGCCCAACCGATCGAGGATGGCGGCGCTGACCCGTTGCAGGCGCTTGCGGTTCCCGGCCTGGAGCTTGTGGGCGATGGGGAGAGCTTCCGACCGGCCCCCGGTCGCCTGGGCCTCTGGCAGTGCGCCGTTCCCGTCCGGGACCGCATCCGCCGCCGGTTTTTTTACGCCGGGGGCGAGCAGGGCGGCGATGCGTTGCTCTTCCCGGTACAGCAGCTCCACCAGGCGCTCGAGGTCCAGGAAATGTTCCCGGGCGGCGGCCAGCTTGGCGACCCCGGTGCGTTGGGGAACCAGGGCCGCGCCTATCCGTCCCGCCCGCAAAGCGGCCAGCGCCTCCTGAAAGGCTTGCCGCGCCGCGCCGATCAGGGGCGTTGCGGTCTCCAGCCGCCGCCGGAGCCGCGCCGGCTCGGGGGCCCGCGTGGGCTCCTCGGCCGCCGGTATGGCTTCGGCCTGGGCCAGGCCCGCGCTCAGACCCGCATGGAGCTCGCCGGTGCGGGCCTCCAGGACCCCCTGGGTTTCGCTCAGGTGCTCCGCCGTCAACCAGCGCGGCGCCTCCTGCTCGGGCCGTACCGCCAGGGCGGCCTTGTGGCCGGTCTGGCGCATCAGCGCCAAGCCGTCCGCGATCAGGGCATCCAGGCGCGCCACCGGGTCGAGCAGCTGGTCACGGGCGCGCTTCAAATCGCCCAGGGCGGCGGCGACCCGGCGGTAGGCGCGCCGGGCCGCCAGCCGCCGCAGCTGGCTACGGGCCTGGCCCATGCGCTCCCGCGCCCGATGCAGATGCTTCAGCAGGGGTTCGAGCCGGGCCAGGCGGAGGGCCTCCTCGGTGCCGCGCGCCTCGTCCGACTTGGCTTGCAGCCCGGCCTGCTCTCGGCCCGCGGTCTCGCTCAGGCGTTCGGCCTGGGTGAGCACCGCCAGCTGGTCGCCGGCGAAGGCGCGCAGGGCGCGACGGGCCGGCTCGGCGGCGTCGGGATCATCCTGCAGGGCGGCGAGATCGACACCCCGCCCCAGCGCCGTCAGCAGGGTCCGTTGCGCCTCGATGAGCCCTTCCAGGCGGGTAGCAAGGTCCTCCCCTTCCCCTTGGGCCAGGTGATCGGCCAGCACCAGCGCGCGGCGTAGCGCCAGCTCCAGATTGCGGCGAGACGCCTCGTGTTCCGGCCGCAGGGCGATGGCCTCGCGGAACCAGTCGGCCGCCCGCTGCAGGGCCTGGAGCGCTGCCCGCGGCTCCTGGTCCAGGGCCGCCTCGGCGCGTGCGACCTCCACCCAGCCCAGGTTATAGGTGGCGCGAAAACGGACCTCGCCGTCGGTTCCGGCCCCGGTCCGGGTCGCCTCGAAGCCGCGCGCCGCGGCCTCGAGCTCACCGGCCTCCAGACGGGCCAACGCCCGGTTGTAGCCGGCGCGCGGGTCCTTCGGCTCAGCCTCGGCATCCGAGGACAGCGCGCCATCCGTGGGAGGCCCGGTTGCCTCCGTGAAGGAGGAGCGGGGTGCCGGCCCCGACGCCTCGGCTACCGGCCCCGAATCCACCGCCTGCGCCCGGAGCTGGGTCGGGATCGGGCCCGCTACCAAGAGGGCCAGGATAGCCAGTCCCAAGGTCGACCACGAATGAACGAGAACGGACGGGAATGGACAAAGTGGACGGGGATGGACACGAACGGGGTTCATCGACGATTCCTGTTCAGCGGCAGAAATATCTCCATGAATTCATGGGGACCTCAGGTCGGAACACCTTCGATAAACAGGGTTTCCGGCGCGATGTCGATATCGCCGGGCCAGGTTACCGTGCCGTAGTCGACCGACGCCAAGGCAAAAAAACCGGGGTTTTCCAGTTTGCGGAAAACCGGGTAATGGAGATAAGGCCGCATATCGAAATGCCTGCGTTCACCACTCGAGAAGGTAACCAATAATCCGTAATCGGCACATGGTTTGACAGCTGTGACTTCAATCATTTTATGAGCCCGCTTATCGCAAAGGTTCGATTTTGAAGATTAGAGTTGTTCCTTTTGTAACATTCTTTAAAATCAGTATGTTACGAGGAGCATTTGGCGTCTACCCCTTTGTTTTCTGGTCAACGACCACCGTGTCGGCCTTATATTCCAATATAACCGATTGATTTTTAAAGACTCGCATCGGGAACAACTCTATTGGCTCCCCTTTGACGGCTAGTACCCCGTTTCACCTTATTCTTCGCTCTCAGCGCGGCGAGAAGCGGCTAGATGCGAGGCGCGTGAGCGCAGGAATAGCCAGCCCTATTTCAAGCTCGCGCAACGACGCAGATAGCCGCTTCTCGTTGCGTCCGAAGGGAGCCCCCCAACCGCGCCAAGGCCAGGCGTGGCGTGGCTCTCTCGCTCGGTGC
>JAIZWN010000131.1 GCA_020443945.1 Candidatus Thiosymbion ectosymbiont of Robbea hypermnestra
GAATTCTTCGTGGCTTGGTGGCTTGGTGGCTTGGTGTGAGAATACCGAGTCGGCGCGGTCTACCGACAAGTGTATGGACTTGCTGCATATGATTTTCGGGGGATTCGGTTAATTGAGAACACCCCCTAGAATGCCCCGCTACCGGGATAAATGAAAGAGGCACGCTATGATTTTAAAGGCCATCATCGAGGATCGGGAATATAGCCTCGATGTACCCGAAGCCGTGATCGCCCAAGGCGAGGACTATTTCGCCAGACTCGACGCCGACATGGACCAGGGTTGGCAGATGAGCCGTGAGTGGGTGCAACACCCAAACCCGGTGGAACGCTGCCAGATCGTCGCCGACAAGCTCCTGACCGCCCTGGAGAACGAGAATCACAAACTGGGCATGCTCATGGCCGGCTACCTCCTGAGCCGTATGCCGAACCTGGACACGGTGGAAATCGATATCCGCGGCGAAATCCAGAACACCCAGTTCATCGACCGCCGATCCGGGTCATCCGCGAACCAATGAGCCGAGCGCGCGCCACCGCCATCTCTGACTTCCCCGCTCCGAAGACGACCCATGACCTATACCGAAAAAGATCGGTTCATCGCCCTGGCGGGCCTCTATCAATCCGTCCTGTGCATCCGGCGGGTCGCCCGGCAGGGCAGCATCGACACGGAGGCCATGGAACCCTGTATTTACAGCCTGTTCCAGACCGATGCCGCCAGCGTTCCCGAAATATTCGGGGCCCCAGGCAGCCTGACCTCCGGGGCAAGGGAGCTGTTGGAGCAGCTGACCGGCAAGCAGCCGCAGGAGGTGGAATCGATCCGCTACATCATCGGCCTGCTCAAGCTCGAGCGGGTATTGTCGGGCCACGGCAAAATGATCGAGACCATCGGCTCGGGCCTGGAAGAGGCGCGGGCCAAGCTGGAGCTCTTCCCCATGCTGCATCCCAACCTGCTGGCCCACCTGGCGGACATCTACAGCCGGACCATCAGCCGGCTGCAACCGCGCATCATGGTCCAGGGCGATTCCCGCTTTCTGCAGCTCCCGGACAACCAGAACCGAATCCGCGCCCTTCTCCTGGCCGGCGTGCGCTCCGCCTGGCTGTGGCGCCAGGTCGGAGGCACCCGCTGGCAGCTCCTGTTCGGCCGCAAACGACTGCTCATAACGGCCCGCGACTATCTACAGTCATAACCTTGAAGGAATAAAGAATCCGCGGATTGGACTCGTGGGTAGTGTTCTAACTTTGTTGTTTCCGGGATTCGGCGTATATACCCAGGGACAACAAAATTACAACACCACCGCTGACAGGTCGAGCAATTCTTCGTGGTTCGTGCGGTCTTCCAATCGTACAGGATTAACAGGATTTTCAAGATTCACAGGATGTTTTTACGGTGGGTAATCTACGGACCAAGAACCGCGAACATCTGTGAGTTCAAAGCGCTTGAAACGGTTCCGCGGGCGGCGGAGATTCCGTTGTTCAATGACTTGGTCGCAACGGGAATCGACAGCGGACTAGGGGTCAATTTTGGACACTAAGATGAAATGGGGTACTGATCGGGTGTTCCCCGTCCGGTAGAATAAGGTGAAGCATAATACCGGCCTGCCCCGTCCAGATCAGGATCTACCACCGATGACCACTCGCAACGACCCTTCCGAGACACCAGGGGCACGCCCCCCCCTCTCCATGGAGGAGGCCCTCGCACAGCTGCTGGCCCAGGCCCGACCCGTCGCGGACGCCGAGTCGGTTCCTACCCACTCCGGGCTCGGGCGGGTATTGGCCGAACCCGTGGTGAGTACCCTCGACGTCCCCGGCTGGGACAACAGCGCGATGGACGGCTACGCGGTGCGTAGCGCCGACCTGGCGGCGAGCGGCGGCCGCCTGCCGGTTTCCCAGCGCATCCCCGCCGGCGTCGCCGGATCGCCGCTGGCGCCCGGCACGGTGGCCCGCATCTTCACCGGCGCCCCGGTACCCGCGGGCGCCGATACGGTGGTCATCCAGGAATCCTGCACCGCCGAGGGCGATTGGGTGCGGATGCCGCCGGACGTCAAGCCCGGCGCCAACATCCGCCGCACCGGCGAGGATATCGCCGCCGGCTCCCAGGTCCTCCAGATCGGTATCCGGCTGCGGGCCCAGCATCTGGGGCTCGCCGCCTCGGTGGGCAGCGCCGCGCTCAAGGTCTACCGCCGCCTGCGGGTCGCCATCTTCTCCAGCGGTGACGAGCTGGTGATGCCCGGCACCCCGCTGGGGCCGGGGCAGATCTATAACTCCAACCGCTTTACCCTCACCGGTCTGCTGCAAGAGCTGGACTGCATGGTCCTGGATCTGGGCACCGTCGAGGACACC
The DNA here is from genome assembly GCA_020443945.1 of Candidatus Thiosymbion ectosymbiont of Robbea hypermnestra. GTDB lineage: Bacteria > Pseudomonadota > Gammaproteobacteria > Chromatiales > Chromatiaceae > Thiosymbion > Thiosymbion ectosymbiont_B. The sequence goes on from JAIZWN010000131.1 coordinate 2,337, forward strand.
CTGGAGGCCACCATGGCGACCCTGGCCGACGCGGCCGAACGCGCGGACCTGGTGGTGGCCAGCGGCGGCGTCTCCGTGGGCGAGGAAGACCATGTCAAGCCGGCGGTGGAGCGCCTGGGCAGCCTGGATCTGTGGCGGGTCGCCATCCGCCCCGGCAAGCCGCTGGCCTTCGGGCACATCGGCGCGGCGCGGACCCCCTTCATCGGCACCCCCGGCAATCCCGTCTCCCTGTTCGTCATCTTCCACCTCTTCGCGCGGCCCTTCATCCAACGCAGCCAAGGCATCACCGGGTCCGTCCGACCCGCCGCGCTGACCGCCGAGGCGGATTTCGCCTGGCCGCGGCCGGGCAAGCGCCGTGAGTTCCACCGCGCACGCCTGGAGCCGAGCGCGGATGGTCGACTCCGGGTCAGCGTTCATCCCAACCGCTCCTCCGCCGTACTTTCCTCCGTGGCCTGGGCCAACGGCCTGGTCGATATCCCCGCGGGTCGGATCCTGCGGAAAGGCGACTCCGTCGCCTTCATCCCTTTCAACGGGCTCACCGCATGATCAGGCTTCTCTACTTCGCCCGCCTGCGGGAACAGCTGGATACCCCCGGCGAGGAGATCGCACCCACCGCCGATCTGGCGACGGTCGGCGACATCCTGGCCCTGCTGCGTCGCCGCGGTGGGGTCTGGTCCGAGCGCCTCGCGGAGGAGGCGCCCGTCCTGGCGGCGGTCAATCAGGAGACGGCCCGTCCCGAAACCCCGGTCGTGGACGGCGACGAGGTGGCCTTCTTTCCGCCGGTAACGGGGGGATAACCGCGCCGCTCGGCTTGCCCATGGGGTGCCTTGGTGTCCACCGGCTCCCAAGCCTCCTGTCGATCGGTGACCAACGAGGTCGCCCGGCAACGACCATCGGAGCATCCCCCGTCCCACGGGACCTATCTCGATTTTTCCAGGTGGCCCCAAAGGGGGATCCGTAGCCCGTTACACGCGATTTCGGAGTAGCCTTGGCATCCGCCCAAGGGGTCAACCACCGGCGTTGAAACTCTGTCGCTTGATCCAGGTCATATGAATCTGCAAAATAGCGATTAGTTTCAGCGGGGGTTCGACCATTGACTGCGTCCAAGGTCATTTCATTCGAAGCGTTGCGGGTAGCCTGCAAGAATTGCAGCCTGGACACGCTTTGCCTGCCGGTGGGTCTGACGCTGGACGATGTCGAGCGGCTGGATGACATCGTCAAGCGCGCCCGCCCCCTGCACCGGGGCGATTATGTCTTTCGCAACGGCGAGCGTTTTCGCTCCCTGTATGTCGTCAAGACCGGATCGGTCAAGACCTTCGCGCCGAGTCCCGAGGGCGGCGAGCAGGTTCTGGGATTTCATCTTCCCGGCGAGATCATCGGCCTGGATGCCATCGAGAAGGAAACCCATGCCTGCTCGGCAAAGGTTCTGGAGACCTCCGCGATTTGCGAGGTTCCCTTTTCCCGCCTCGAGGAGCTGAGCAGCAACATTCCGTCCCTGCAACATCAGATCTATCGGTTGCTCAGCAAGGAGATCGGCCAGGATACGGAGATGCTCCTCTTGCTCGGCAAGAAGAGCGCCGAGGAACGCCTCGCCGCCTTTCTCCTGAGTATGTCGAAACGCCTGCGCAAACGCGGCCTGAGCCCCACCGATTTTTACCTGAGCATGTCACGCCACGAGATCAGCAACTATCTCGGATTGGCCGTCGAAACCGTCAGCCGACTGTTCACCCGGTTCCAGGACGAAGGGCTGTTGAAGGTCGATCGCAAACACGTCGAGCTGCTGGATCTGGAGGCGATGGAAACCATCGTCGCCCGCCGCGTCGTGACCGGTGACCGTCAGCAAATGACCTGAACCGGCGGTTTCTCGTCAGGGGCACCTTGAGAAATTGGTGGTGTTGTAATTTTGTTGTCCCTGGGGATATACGCTGAATCCCGGAAACAACAAAGTTAGAACACTACCGAAAAACTCGAGGTTCCTTCAAGCCCAGGTCTTGAGCCACAGGCATTCCCCGCCGCTCGCCTCGTCGATCGCGGCGAGCCGGGCCTGGTGGGCGGCCGACTCCTCCGTGCTTGCCCGCACCACGACCAGGGGCGACTGTCGCGTCGCAAGCCGGCGCGGACCCGCGCGCGTTCCGCCCGTCCCCGAGGCGCCCTGAGCGCCCAGGGACAGGCTGACCTGCCCCCCCGACATGGTGAGGTACAGGTCGGCCAGGATCTCCGCATCCAGCAAGGCGCCATGCAGGTCGCGCTGCGAGTTGTCGATCTCGTAGCGCCGGCACAGGGCATCGAGGCTGTTGCGCTGCCCAGGATGCAAAGCCCTTGCCATGACCAAGGTATCCGTGATTCGGCACAATGCCTCGATGGGCTGCGCATCCTCCCGCCACAGACCCAACTCATGGTTCAGAAAACCCACGTCGAAGGGCGCATTGTGGATAATGAGCTCGGCATCCCGGACATAGCCGATAAAATCCTCCGCAATGTCGGCAAAGCGCGGCTTATCGCGCAGAGACTCGTTCGTGATGCCGTGAACCCGCATGGCCCCCTGGTCGATTTCCCGGTCCGGCTGCAAATATTGGTGAAAGTTGTTGCGGGTAAGCCGGCGATCCACGAGCTCGACGCAACCGATCTCGATGATGCGGTGCCCCTCCGCCGGCTCCAGGCCCGTGGTTTCCGTGTCGAGTACGATCTGGCGCATCTCACGCCCCGCTGGTCGTAGTGAAATTCCGCGGCCGAAAGGCGTCGTCGTTCCACAGGGTGACGAGCTCCTCTTGGACTTCTATTTGGGTCATGGTGTTCTGCCTGGAAGGTTGTCGATTCGGACCAATCTAGTGGGAATGGCCCTGGGTGGCAAGGCGTAGCCCGGCGAGCGGGCGCGGACGAGATAGGAGACGAGATAGGAAAGGTGGAGATGATTCGTCGAGCACGGGCGGCCGTTAGTTGATCCCCTCTCCCCGACCATCTCCCGGCGGAAGGATGTCGCAAGAGGCTATACCCGATGCGGTCCGGGGATGGACCGCCATGCTCGGCCGCGGCAATCAGACAGTCTCTCGAGCCTCGGGAATTCCGCGCTTGGCAAGCCGATCCGCCCGCTCGTTTTCGGGGTGCCCGGCATGACCGCGCACCCAATGCCACGCAAGCTCGTGCCGTGAGATCGCCCGGTCCAGACGTTCCCACAGGTCCCGATTCTTGACCGGCTTGCGGTCCGCCGTCCGCCACCCGTTGCGCTTCCAGCGGGTCATCCAGGCCGTGACGCCCTGCTTCACGTATTGAGAGTCGGTAGTGATGCGCACCTGGCTGGGGCGCTTCAAGGTTTCCAGGGCATGAATCACGGCCATCAGCTCCATGCGGTTATTGGTGGTGTCGGCCTCTCCGCCCCAGAGCTCCTTCTCGTTCGCGCCGTAGCGCAGCAACGCACCCCAACCACCCGGTCCCGGATTGCCCTTGCAGGCCCCGTCGCTGAAGATCTCCACCCGCTCAGACATGGCCCCCCTCCGCCGCTCCGCCGAGCCCGCCGCCCCGCGCGGCGGTTTTCCGGGTGGTGGGCTCCACGGCCCCGGCGGCGAGCACCGGTCGCCGGCTCTTCCAGGATGTCCGTAGCGGCGTCAGGGTGGATACCCGTTTGACGGCCCGAATGGCATAGACGCCGCCGAACACCGGCCAGAAACGCTGCCCCAGGGTGTCCAGAAACGAAAATTGCCGCGGCAGGGCGCGGCGCCAGGGGGGGCGGAACATCATCATCTCCTGCCTCTCGATATCGAAGCCCAGCAGCGATAGCCAGTCACCGACGCGAAAGGGGGTCAGAAACCTGCCGCACCAGGGCGGACTGTCCTGTCCGCGCCGCGCCAGACGCCAGACGCCCCACAGGCTCATGGCGTTGAAACCCAACACCACCAACCGACCCTCGGGGATGAGTACCCGCTCCGCCTCCCGTAACACCCGGTGGGCGTCAGGTGCGAACTCCAGTGTGTGGGGGAGCACCACCGCGTCCACACTGTCGGTGGCAATGGGAAAACGATCGGGGGCGGCGATAGCCTGCAATCCGGCGGGATAGGGGGTCGCCGCGGCGGAAAGCAGAATATGCCGGCGGACGCGGCTCACCCGGATTGCCTCCGAGACGCCCGCGCCCCCGCCGACCTGGAGCAGATAATAGCCGAAGGTGTCGCGGAGCATGCGCTCCAGACATTGCGCCTCCCGGACCGCCAGCTCCCTGCCCAGGGTCGAGCGATACCAGTCATCCAGGGATGGGATCGGTGTCTGCTCGTATCGTTCGGGGCAATCGCGCATGTCATCCGCCGCGGGCTGGAAACCGCCGAGGCTACTCGCCTCGACATTGTTCTCTCAGGCTCAGGAGCTTTCCTTTGAGACACAACGATGTCAAGCCCGGTGTTCCCGACACGCGGCTTTCCAGGACGGGCCGGAAGTAAGGTGAAGCGGGATACCGGAAGAGAGCGGGAGCTGAGTATCGACGGAGTTGGTGGGCGCAGCTGGGTTCGAACCAGCGACCCCTGCCGTGTGAAGACAGTGCTCTCCCACTGAGCTATGCGCCCGCAACGAACGCAGGCATTCTAGGGACCGGACCACCGCCAGTCAAACAGCCCGCCACTTTTCATAACAGGCCGCGGGCGACCCGGCCGGAGCGTCGTTATTTTTCGCGAAACCCGAAATCCCGAAATAGAGCCCCCGCCTCTGAAGGAGAGGAGTGGCAGGGAGAGGGGGATTCAAACCCTTCCGCCGGCGGCCGGCGTGGTCGCTGGCTGTTTCTCGCCGCGCTGAGGATGTAAAATAAGGTGGCATGGGGCACTAGTACCCCGTTTCACCCTATTTTTCACCCTCAGAGCCCTCCCAACCGCGCCCAGGCGAGAGGAGAGCACCGAGCGAGAGAGCCACGCCACGCCT
>JAIZWN010000132.1 GCA_020443945.1 Candidatus Thiosymbion ectosymbiont of Robbea hypermnestra
ATAGGCCATGTTGGGCAGATTGAGCTGGGCCACCAGGTTGTCGCTGTGGCGGTAGTGCTCATAGGACAGCTCGCCCAAGGCGCAGCTCAGATAACGAAAATCGAGGTAGGTCCGGCAATGATGGGATGATTCGGACCAATCGGCTAAAATTCCAGGATAATCTCTTAATCACCCTGGAGACGAACATGCCAATATCTACACCTGTACCTACCGAGCTCAAGCTGCACCGCCAATCCCGGGTGTTGGAGATCAGCTTCGAAGACGGCTCCCACTTCAACCTCTCCTGCGAATACCTGCGCGTTTACTCACCCTCGGCGGAGGTCCAGGGCCATGGGCCGGGCCAGCGGGTATTGCAGCTCGATAAGGAAGAAGTAAACATCGACAAAATCGAGCCGGTAGGAAACTACGCCATCTGCCTCTACTTCGACGACGAGCACCACACCGGCATCTACTCCTGGAACTACCTGCACCAGCTAGGCACTAACCAGGCGACCTGGTGGCAGGAATACCTGGACGAGCTGGAAAAGGCCGGCCACAAGCACCGCAAACCCTCATAAGAGGTCGGACCACACCGCCGGCGCACGCGACCGATCCGTCGTACCTCGCTTTCCGATAAGGTACGAGATCGTCCGTACAGGCTAAGCTCCGAGATTCGGGTCACTGTCAGGCCGGCCCGATTGATTATTCAGGCAGTGGGGCAGCACAACCACTCCTGATCACTCCGGACCCTCGCCGTCACTATTCCCGTCCAGCTTTGCATACCAGAGGTCATGGTGTTGCCGGGCCCAGTTGGCATCGACCCGGCCTTTGACCATGGCCTCGAACACGCCTTCCATGGCGATGACCGCGTACAGATGCACAAGGAAGAAGGCCAGAATGATCACCCCCGCGATAGTATGGAAGAGATGGGAAAGCTGCATCAGTCCCCGTCCCTGGCCGAAGTTCGGAAAGTCCAGTAGCAACCCGCTGACGCACAGCACCGCACCGGCGAGCACCGCGATCCAATACCAGGCCTTCTGGCCCACATTGAATTTTCCGGCACTGGGATGACGCCCGCCGAGATGTCCGCCCAGCCTCATCAACCAATTCAGATCGACCTTCGGATCGAGCCGGTTGTCGCGTAGGAAGACGCTGAACAGCAGCGGGATGGCGACCACGAACAGGGGCCCCGAGTAGTTGTGTACCTGCTTGCAGACCCGCGCCGTCACCGCGAAGCCTTCGGGACCCAGGAGCGGGATCAGCACCCATTTGCCGTACAGCAGGGTCAATCCCGACAGGCCGAGGATGAGGAATACCAACGCGGTAAACCAATGGACGCCCCGTACCAGCCGGCTATGCCGCCGGAGGGTGCGCCCGGAACGCCCGCCCGCGATCCGAATCCGGCCCCGCATCAGGAGATAGAGCACAAGCACGCCGAAGACCCCACCCAGGATAGAGGCTCCGTAAGGGGTCAACCACTGGCTGCGATACGCGCGCCAACGTTCGCCGCCGTCGTCGATCAGAACCCCGGTCTCCACCCCCGCGACCTGGGTTGTTCCGGCCTGGGCCCGCCGCGCGTCCCGCCACAGCTCCGCCCCCGGATTCGGCACCAGGATGGGGCTGTCCTTCTCGGCAAGGGCATACGGCAACAGGGGCACTACCAGGAAAACGCCCAGTATCACCAACAGACCCCACGGATACAAACGCCGATCATGGCGCGGAGTCATTCTCGAATACCTCTTCATGGGCAAGCGACACTGAGTTTACGAGCGTCCGCTGGAACCGATTGTTAGCGGCTGAGCCGTTCTTGCCAGTAGTCCGGTCGGCGTCGCTGATGTGCTACCGCAATGACAAGAACTCCACTCGGTTCCGAGCTATAGATGAGTGAAAACGGAAAACGACGCAGTAACAGCCGACGCAAGTGATTGTCAATTGCCTGTCCGATAAGTGGATGCTTGTCGAGCAGCTGAGTCGTCCGCTCTACATCCTCAAGAAATCTCTCGCCCAGGCCCTTTGCCTGTTCCTGATAGAAAACAGCTGCTTCCATCATTTCTTCTTCCGCTTCAGCAAGAAACTCGACCATCATTGACGGAGTCGCCAGCGGGCTTTATCAAACACCTCTTGCGCCGGCTTTGCTTTTATCTCGCCTGCCATATAGGTTTGATATCGCCGTTGCGCCTCCTCATGCCAAAGGCGATCTATATTCTCATCCGCTACACTATCAAAATCATCAATAATATTGTGGGTTGACGCGGCCCTTTCTTTCGGGCTTGGGTGAAAAAATTCTTGCTCGATTTCCAGGAGTATGCGCACCATAAGTCACCTCATCGATAACAACTAATGAGTGCAGTATAAGGGCACCTTGAAAAATTCAAGGTGCCCTTGAGCTGTCGGTTCACCCGACCTTATTCCGTTCGGTTCAACTGGTCCAGAAACTCCCGGCGTTGTTTCGCGCCAGGGATCTGCTGTGCCAATCGCATGTACAGATCATCCCGGCTGATTGCCGATTTGGCCTGGGCCTTGACAAGCACCTTAGCCATCGGGCCGATATGGATGGTCAGTATGCGTTCCACTTTTGCCAATTCCCCCGGATCGAGCCGTTCCGGGTTATTGCTTGCCGGTGACTGATCCTGAATGACCGAGCCGTCCGTCTCCGGTCCCGCGTCCCACGATTCGCAGGAGGCAATAAAACGTTTGCGGTCCTCGGTCTCCGGGATATGGGCCCCGAGCCGTTGGCAGAGGTCACGGATGTCGCGTGCCTTACACGCATGTTTTTTGACCAGAAACCGGGCCATCGGGCCCAGGTAATTCATAAGCTCGCACTCAATGGCGGCCGATACCTTCAGCCCGCCGGCCCCGGCCTGAAGGCCCGAGGGATTATTGCATTTCTCCCCCTCGCCTTCGGCGAAATTGTCACCGTAACCGTGCGGCTGGTCTTTTCTTTGGAGGGACCTGGATGTCGAGACGCGCCCAGCCGGGGGCACCGCCTGTTGTGGCCGTTGCCCGGTGATGCCCCAGACAAGACGACGGATACCGGCGTCGTCCAACCCGCCGCGCAGGTCGACCCAGGTGCGACCGCAGAGAAACATGGGCAGGTCCACCCGCGCCGGTGCCCCCGGCAGCAGCACGGGGATCACTGGTCGTCGATCCTTGACCACCAGGCGTAGCGTCGCCTGTACCTCCTCATCCTCCCATGGACCCAGGCCATCGTTAGCGATGCACACCGCAACGCTCCGCGAACAGTGAATAGCGGCCTCAAGCAGTTTTTGCCAGGGGACGCCCGGTTGGAGCTCGTCCTCGTCGAGCCATGAGACAAGCCCATACCGGGCAAGCGCCTTCTTGATGGCGCGCACGGTGGGTTTATCGCTGCTGTTATGGGAGAGAAAGACGTCATAACCGGACATGAATCGGGGATCCGAACAGGCCATCTCAGGAGGTGCCGTCGCTTTGCAGCGGACTGAAGCTTTTGCTAGGGGGTGTTCTCAATTAACCGAATCCCCCGAAAATCAAATGCAGCAAACCCATACCCTTGTCGGTGGGTCACCG
>JAIZWN010000133.1 GCA_020443945.1 Candidatus Thiosymbion ectosymbiont of Robbea hypermnestra
TGGGCGAGCTGTCCTATGAGCACTACCGCCACAGCGACAACCTGGTGGCCCAGCTCAATCTGCCCAACATGGCCTATCCCCCCGAGCACAAGGTAGCCGTCTATGCCCAGGCGGTACGGGGCCTGACCGCCCTGGAATCCGATCCCGAAAAGCAACTGAAGTATTTGGATTTCATCGACATCTATGCCGCCCTCAAAGATAATGAGCGGGCCGACTACCAACGCAACTATCCCGAGGAGGCCAAGACCATGAGCCGATTTGCCGAGCGCTTCCGTGAGGAGGGTATGCAGAAAGGTGTGCAACAAGGCAT
>JAIZWN010000134.1 GCA_020443945.1 Candidatus Thiosymbion ectosymbiont of Robbea hypermnestra
TGCGCTCACGCGCCTCGCGGCTGGCCGCTTCTCGCCGCGCTGAGAGCGAAAAATAAGGTGAAACGGGGCACTAGTACAGCAGTACCGAAATACCGATGACATGGGAATCATTTTTTTGCCGCAAATGAACGCGAATCAACGCAGATCGGTGGCAAAAGAACGCATGATCTTTTCCGTCCGCAGATTACGCAGATTCTCGCAGATTGTTTCGTTTTTAGTCTGTGAATATCTGTGTCATCTGCGGATAGACCGAAGCGACCGGATCATTTTCCCATACTCAATCCGAACCTCGGCGGGTCCGCTTTTGGCCACGAATCAACGCAGATCGGTTGCAATCCAATGCCATGTAAGGTAAGTCTCAACGCCCCTCTCCCAGCGGGAGAGGGGCCTTGAACAAAGGTTCCGCGGGGGTCATCACTACCTGTTAAGCAGCACCACAACACCATAGCAACAAATGAACAGCAGCTTCAGCCAGATCATTCGCCATATTACCATCTCCTGTTAAAGTATCAGCCCAAAAGCTGATAGAAAGCAAAATTAACGAAAAACAGGAAGATTAGTGACACAATTCTGAATAATCAATTATAAAATCCTGTTAATCCTGTACTATTAGGAGATAGGCTCGGAGGTTGGGGTTTGCTCCTTAATTAAATGTCAACACACCCTGATACCGGAGGGTATTCATGTTCAAGATTCTGGAAGGACTGCGCGTCGTCGAATCCTCGGCCTTCGTCGCCTGTCCCTTGGGTGGCATGACCCTGGCCCAGCTCGGCGCGGACGTCATCCGGTTCGATCCCATTCGCGGCGGGATCGACGCCCACCGCTGGCCGGTCACCCAAGAAGGCAAGAGCCTGTATTGGGCCGGTCTCAACAAGGGCAAACGCTCCCTGGCCATCGACGCCGGCAAGCCGGAGGCCCAGGAGCTCCTGGGCGAGCTGATCGCCGCCCCCGGCGAGGGCAAGGGCATCTTCTCCACCAACCTGCGGGCCGACAAGGGCTGGATGAGTTATGAGGCGCTCAAACAACGCCGGGAAGACCTCATCATGGTCAACCTGCTCGGCAGCTCCGACGGAACCTCGGCGGTGGACTACACGATCAACTGCGCCGCCGGCTTTCCCTTCGTGACCGGCAACTACCACACCCAGGAGCCGCAGCCGGTCAACCACGTCCTCCCGGCCTGGGACGCCCTGGCCGGCGTCAATCTGGCCCTGGCCATCCTGGCCGCCGAGCGGCACCGGCGGCTGACCGGCCAGGGACAGCTGGTCAAGCTGGCCCTGTCCGACATCGCCTTCGCCATGACCGGGAACCTGGGATACATCCAGGAGGTACAGATCAACGAAAACGAGCGCAAAGGCTACGGCAACTTCCTCTATGGCGCCTACGGCAGCGAGTTCAAAACCAGCGACGGACGCTGGCTCTACATCGTCGTGGTCACCAACTACATGTGGAAGGAGCTGATCCGGGTCACGGATATCGGCGACGCGATCGACGCCATCGAAAAGCGGCATAACCTCGACTTCAGGCAGGAAGGCCACCGCTTTCGCGCCAGCAAGGAAATCTCGGACCCCCTTCGCGCCTGGTGCGCCCAACGCACCCTGGCGGAGATCGAACAGACCTTCGAGAACACCGGCGTCTGCTGGGGACCCTACCGGACCTTCGGCCAGATGGTGGAAGAAGACCCCCGGGTCTCCACCGCCAACCCTATGTTCTCCGAGCTCGAGCAGCCCGGCATCGGCCGCTACCTGGTGCCCGGCTCGCCGCTCGACTTCGGCGCCTTTACCCGCGAGCCCCCGCGTCCGGCCCCCCTGCTGGGCGAGCACACGGACGAAATCCTGAGCCGGGACCTGGGGCTGAGCGACGTCGAAATCGGCCGCCTGCGCGATGCGGGCCTGGTTGCCGGACCCGTGGAGATTCCCTGATGAGCGACCAAAACAAACCCCTGACCGACTGGATCGGATCCCGGGAAACCCGCACCGAGACCCTCTCCGAATTCCCGGCCCAGGCCGCGGCCGCCATGCTGGACCTGGACGGGGAGCCCATGACCCGCGGCAACCCCCTGCCCCCCCTCTGGCACTGGTTCTACTTCCTGCCCCAGCCCCCCCGCTCCCAAATCGACGTGGACGGCCACCCCAAGCGCGGCGGCTTCTTCCCGCCCGTCACCCTGCCGCGGCGCATGTTCGCCGGCGCCAGGACCCGCTTCATCCGCCCCCTCACCATCGGCGAGCCGGCGGTGCGCGAGGGCGAGATCCTGGCGGTCAAAGAAAAATCCGGCAAGGCCGGCAAGCTGGTATTCGTCACCGTGCGCTACCGACTCCGGCAGGACGACGAGACACGCATCGAGGAAGAACAAGACATCGTCTACAAGGAACCGGGACCGCGGATCCCGGAACCCGTGCTCCTCACCCCCCCGCCCGAGGTCCCCGCCGGGGCCTGGGTCGAAGAAATCAAGCCCGATACGGTGCTGCTGTTCCGGTTCTCCGCCCTCACCTTCAACGCCCACCGCATCCACTACGACCGCCCCTATGCCCTCGAGGAAGAAGGCTATCCGGGCCTGGTCGTCCATGGCCCCCTTACCGCCGTGATGCTGGCCGGACTGACGGCAAAACACAGCCCCGGCAAACGCATCACCGGCTTCACCTTTCAGGGTCGGGCGCCCCTGTTCGACCTCCACCCCTTCCGGCTCATGGGCCGACCGGAGGGCGACACGATCACCCTGGAAGCCCAGGGGCCGGACGGCAAGACCACCATGCAGGCAACGGCAACCCTCGGCTGACCCCTATGGTCGGCCGGTACCGGCCGGACACGCTCGCTGCACATTAAAACCGCTACCGATGACCCGTAAAAAGTCCAATCATGAACCATGACCTGACCGAGTCCCTGCAAGCACGGGTAAGCGCCGCCATCGCAGCCGGCGCCCCGCTGGAGATCCGCGGCAGCGGATCCAAGCGTGGCCTGGGCCGCACGCCTAGCGGCGAACCCCTGGAGATGGCCGGTCACGCCGGCATCGTCAACTACCAACCCAAGGAGCTGGTAGTCACGGTCCGCTGTGGGACCACCCTGGAGACCCTCGAGGCGACCCTGGCGGAACAGGGACAACTGCTGCCGTTCGAGCCGCCCCGCCTGGGACCGGACGCCACCATCGGCGGCGCCATCGCCTGCGGCCTCTCGGGACCGGCCCGCCCCTACGCCGGGGCGGCGCGGGACCTGGTGCTGGGCGTGCGCATTCTCAACGGCCGCGGGCAGGTGCTGCGTTTCGGCGGCGAGGTGATGAAAAACGTCGCGGGCTATGATCTCTCCCGCCTCATGACCGGGGCCTACGGCACCCTGGGCCTGCTGCTGGAGGTAAGCCTGAAGGTGATGCCGCTCCCCGCGGCGCAGCGGACCCTGGTGCAGGAGCAGTCCCCGAGCGAGGCCATCCGGCTCATGAACGCCTGGGCCGGCGCCCCGCTGCCCATCACCGCCACCTGCCACGACGGCGCGCGGCTCTACATCCGCCTCGCCGGCGCCGAGGCGGCCATCGCCCAGGCCGCGAAAACCATCGGGGGCGAGACCCTCGCGGACCAGGACAACTTCTGGCGGGCCCAAATCCGCGAGCAGGGCCACGACTTCTTCACCGGCGAGCCCCCCCTGTGGCGCCTATCCCTGCCATCCACGGCGGCGCACCTGGACCTGCCGGGGAACCAGCTCCTCGAGTGGGGCGGCGCCCAACGCTGGTACCGGGGCGAGGCGGCCATGCCGACCATTCGCGCGGTGGCCACCATGGCCGGCGGCCATGCTACCCTCTTTCGCGGCGGCGACCGCGACGGCGAGGTCTTCCAGCCACTGACGCCACCCCTGATGGCCATTCACCGCAACCTCAAACAGGCCTTCGATCCACCAGGACTGCTCAACCCCGGACGCCTCTTCGCCGAGCTCTGAAGACCGCACCCAAGCCGTTTTCCCTGCCACCCCTCTTCCCCTCAGAGCAAAAGCCGGGTACCCACCCGGCCCCTGGCTCAGGATCCTTGAGACATGCAGACCGAAATCATTCCGGAATTCTTGCAAACCCCCGAGGGCCAGGAGGCGGACACCATCCTGCGCGCCTGCGTCCATTGTGGCTTCTGCACCGCCACCTGCCCCACCTACCAACTCCTGGGGGATGAGCTGGACGGACCCCGCGGGCGCATCTACCAGATCAAGCAGGTCCTGGAGGGCCGAACCCCCACCCGAATCACCCAGCTCCATCTGGACCGCTGCCTCACCTGCCGTTCCTGCGAAACCACCTGCCCCTCCGGCGTGCGCTACGCCCGGCTGGCGGACATCGGCCGCGATCTGGTCGAGAGCCGGGTAAAGCGGCCGCTGGGGGAAAAACTGCTGCGCCGGGCCCTGGTCAAGCTGGTGCCCCACCCCACCCGCTTCGGCGCCCTGGTGACATCGGGAAAAATCGCCAAACCCCTGCTGCCGACGACCCTCAAGGCGAAGATTCCGACGCCCCGGCCGGCCGGGACCTGGCCCGCCCCCGCCGGCAAGCGCCGGATGCTCGCCCTCGCGGGCTGCGTCCAGTCGGTGACCACCCCCGCCACCAATGCCGCCGCGGCCCGGATTCTCAGCCGGCTCGGCATCGACCTGCTGGAGGCGCCCGAGGCCGGCTGCTGCGGGGCCGCCGCCTATCACCTGAACGCCCAGGCGGAGGGACTCGAGGCCATGCGCCGCAACATCGACGCCTGGTGGCCCCACGTCCAATCCGGCGCCGAGGCGATCCTGATCAACGCCAGCGGTTGCGGGGTCATGGTCAAGGAGTACGGCGAGCTACTGCGCCGGGACCCCCAATATGCGGACAAGGCGGAACGGATCGCGGCGCTGGCGCGGGATCCGGTCGAGGTGCTGGCCGAAATGGACCTGGAGCCCCTGGGCCGACCCGGCCTTGGCCGCAAGGTCGCCTTCCACACCCCCTGCACCCTGCAACACGGGCAACAACTGAACGGACGGGTGGAACCCATCCTCACCCGACTCGGCTTCATACTGACGCCCGTGCCCGAGGCCCACCTGTGCTGCGGCTCGGCCGGGACCTACTCCCTGACCCAACCGGCGCTTTCAAAACAGCTCCGGGACCGCAAGATCACCGCCCTGGAAGCGGGAGCGCCCGAGCTCATCGCCACGGCCAACGTCGGCTGCCAGCTCCACCTGGAGGCCGCGACCCCAACGCCGGTAGTGCACTGGCTGGAACTCCTGGACACGGCCTGACGCCCAGATTCCGCGGCTAATGACCGCCGGCATTTCGCCGGCTTTACAGGCTGGGTAGGTTGGGCAAAGGCGCGCACGTCTGGTCGGCAGGCGAGCCAACGGCCTAGGGCGCGCCGTGCCCAACATCCGCCTGGCCGTTGGGCACACCGCCCACCCTACACGCCGAATCCCGGAAACAATCAAAGCAAAACAGGTTATGGTTTTGTCGGCACGCGCATCGCAATCTGCTAATAGGACAGGATTAACAGGATTTTCTTAGATTTTCAGGATTTTTCTTCGTTTTGGTTGGTGCCACCGCAATGCCATCTAAGTTAAGCCTGAAAGCCCCTCTCTCGGCGGGAAGATTTCGTAACCGCCGGCAAGTCTGCACCCAAAGCGGTATCGGGTCCGTAAAGACCCGTGATCTGGCACCTCGCCGTCATTCCGGGTGGGACCCCGGAATCTGCCGTCGTCCAGGGACGGCAAACCGATTTCTCTCGTTCCCACGTTCCGGTGGGCAGGAACGCAATCGGACCGCTCCAGCGGCCAGGATTTCAAGACGCTGGAGCGTCTGGAATTGCTCCCACGCTGGAGCGTGGGAGCCAGAGAGCGGTCGGATGGTTTTGCCTGCACCGGCAGCAATCAGCCTCTTGCTACCCCAGAGGCATTGCCTTCTACGACACCCTCCCTCCGAGGATGTCGCAACAGCCGGCAGGGTCCGTGAGTACCAGCGGTCCGGCGCCTCGCCGTCGTTCCGGGTGGGACCCCGGAACCTGCCGCTGCCAGGGACGGCAAGCCGATTTCTCTCGTTCCCACGTTCCGGTGGGCAGGAACGCAATCGGACCGCTCCAGCGGCCAGGATTTTAAGACGCTGGAGCGTCTGGAATTGCTCCCACGCTGGAGCGTGGGAGCCAGAGACAAAGGGATCGTGGGTCATGGGTAAGGCGCCCGTTGGCCGTCATTCCGGCAGGGATTGCCGGAACCCAGGTGCCAG
>JAIZWN010000135.1 GCA_020443945.1 Candidatus Thiosymbion ectosymbiont of Robbea hypermnestra
TGCGCTCACGCGCCTCGCGGCTGGCCGCTTCTCGCCGCGCTGAGAGCGAAAAATAAGGTGAAACGGGGCACTAGTACGTCGTTTCATAATATGGGGGATATAAAAAGCGCTACGTCCTTTGTGCCTGCCTCGGATTCTCGGCAAATCTCCAGCGGTCCGCACAGCGGACCCTACGGTCCTATGGCCCGTGCCCGCTTAGCTCGATTTCTCCCTCGAAGACGGTTACGGCGGGTCCGCTCAGGCGGATGGTTTGGGATTGGTGGGGCCATTCGATCAGCAGCTCGCCCCCCGGCAGTTCGACATGCACCCGCGCGGCGAGCAATCCCCAGCGGCGCCCGACCGCTACCGCGGCGCAGGCGCCCGTGCCGCAGGCCAGGGTTTCGCCCGTGCCGCGCTCGTATACGCGCAGCCGGATTTTGTCCGGGCCCAGGATTTGCATGAAGCCGACATTGACCCGCCGGGGGAAACGGGGGTGGTTTTCTATCCGGGCGCCGAGCGCCGGGACCTGGGCAACGGCAAGGTCTTCGACCCGAAGTACGGCGTGGGGATTGCCCAGGGAGACGACGCCGATGTCGAGGGTTCGCCCGTCGATTTCCAGCGGGTAGGATTCGGCGGCGGTGTCCGCCAGGAAGGGGATCCGCGCGGGCTCGAAGCGGGGCCGGCCCATGTCCACGCGCACCCGGCCGTTGTCTTCCAGGTAGAGTCGGATGTCTCCGGCCGCCGTTCCTACGGGGATCACGCGCTTGTCGGTGAGTCCTTTGTCGCTGACGAAGCGGGCGAAGCAGCGGGCGCCGTTGCCGCATTGTTCTACTTCCGAGCCGTCGGCGTTGAAGATGCGGTAGTAAAAGTCCGTGGTCGGGCCACGGGGCGGTTCTACCAGGAGGATCTGGTCGCAGCCGACGCCGTGGCGCCGATCCGCCAGCCGGCGGCATTGCGGGGGGGTCAGGGGGATTTGCCGATGCCGGGCGTCGAAGACGATGAAGTCGTTGCCCAGGCCGTGCATTTTTGTGAATCCCAGACGCATCGCTTTCTTCGGTTGCCGTTACCGGGCAGCCGCCAATCGACCCTGTACGGCCAGGTGGCGGTCGCTGACGACGCCGACTTCGAGTGCCTCGAGCCCCGCCGCTGCGAGCTGCGCGACGACTTCCTGGGGCTCGAAGGCGGCGAAGAGGGAGTTACGGAAGTCCTGGCGCAGGATTTCCGGGGCGCCCGGCGCGTAGGTGGCTACCAGGGACTCGGCCCACAGGGCCGACGGGGGGCGCATCAGGTCCATGACGAGTACGATAGCGCCCGGCTTGGCGGCCGCGCGGATGCTTCGCCACAGAACCTGGGGGTCGTGCAGGTGATGCAGCAGGCCGCTGGAGAGTACCAGATCGTAGGCGGATTCCGGGATGCGCGCGGACGGCAGGGTATCCTGGAGCAACCGGCAGCGTCCGGCCAGCCCCGGCAGCTGGTCCAGGGCCCGGCGGGCCTGCGCCAGCATGGCGGCCGAGCCGTCCAGGGCGTCGCATTCGGCGCGGGGGTAGGCCTTGAGGAAGCGCAGGACGATGTCGGCCGGTCCGCAGCCCAGGTCCAGGGCGCGGGCCCCCGCCAGCTCGCCCGGCTCCAGGGCCTCGAGCAGGCGGATGAAGTGGGCGTTGGATTCGGAGAAGTCGGCCTGGGCATAGGCGAGGACCTGCTCGGCCTCGAGCATCAGTTCGGGTTCCGGGCGACGTTTCATAGGGTTATCCGGGCAGGATCGATTCGCCGCGATACAGGTCTTCGAAGGATTCGCGGCGGCGCACCAGGTAGGATTCGGCGCCGTCCACCATGACCTCCGCGGCCCGTGGGCGACCATTGTAGTTGGAGCTCATGGTGAACCCGTAGGCGCCGCTGGAACGCACCGCCAGGAGGTCTCCCGGCGCCAGGGCCAGGTCTTGCTCCTTGGCGAGAAAGTCCACTTCCTCGCACACGGGGCCCACCAGATCGTAACGGGCCTGGACCCCGGCGCGATTGCGCACCACGGGTATGACCTGCTGTTGCGCCTGGTACAGGGCCGGGCGCAGCAGGTCGTTCATTGCCACGTCGAGGATGGCGAAGCGGCGGTATTCGGTGGCCTTGAGGTATTCCAATCGGGTCAGCAGGATCCCCGCATTGCCGGCGATGGCCCGCCCCGGCTCCAGGATGATCTCATGGGGGCGTTTCCCGAGGAGGCGATCGAGGGTCCGGGCATAGGCATCCGGTGTCGGCGGCTGTTCGTCGGTGTAGCGGATACCCAGTCCTCCGCCCAGGTTCAGGTGGTCGATGGGGATGCCGCATTGCTCCAATCTGTCCGCCAGCGCCAGCACCCGCTCCAGGGCATCGGCGAAGGGCGCCAGCTCCGTCAGCTGGGAGCCGATGTGACAGTCGATGCCGCTCACCCGCAGGTTGGGTAGTGCCGCCACCCGTTGGTAGAGGTTCTCCGCCGAGCGGATGTCGATGCCGAATTTGCTCTCTTTGAGCCCCGTGGCGATGTAGGGATGGGTTTGGGCGTCCACGTCCGGATTGACCCGCACGGCAACGGGGGCCTTCCTCCCCACCTCTCGGGCGACGGCGTCGATGCGTTCCAGCTCCTGCTCGGATTCGACATTGAAGCAGCGGATGTTCAGCGCCAATGCCTGGCGGATCTCGTCGTCACGTTTGCCGACGCCGGAGAAGACCACCTTCGAGGTGTCCCCCCCGGCGGCCCGCACCCGCATGAGCTCGCCCACGGAGACGATGTCGAAGCCCGAGCCCAGGCGCGCCAGGACGTTCAGCACCGCGAGATTGGCATTGGCCTTGACGGAGAAGCAGATCAGATGCGGCCGCGTCCGCAAGGCGTCGGCGAAGGCGTGCCAGTGACGTTCGAGGGTGGCGCGGGAATAGACGTAGCAGGGTGTGCCGAAGCGTCCGGCGATGTCGCTGACGGGCAGATCCTCGGCGTACAGCTCGGTACCGCGGTATTGAAAGTGATCCATGGCTCTATCCCTGTTCCGGCTTGGCGTCGGTCTCGGTGCCGACTTCCGTTTGCTGCGCGGGTGTTTGTTCCGGCTCCGGGAGATACAGCGCCCCCTTTTGGCCGCAGGCGGCGATCATGTACCCGAGGCCCAAGGCAACGATGACCGCGAGCGGTTGAAAATGAAGGAAACGGGAAATCGCCATGTTCCGTTTCCACGGCGCAAAAGCCCACGGATGGGCTTTTGCGACATCCTCAAAGAGGGAGGGTGCCCGGCGATACATATTCGGGCCTATTGCCGCTCGGTGGTAAATTCCAGAAGCACGTCGGAGCTTAGCCTATGTGGGGCGGGGTGTATAGGTTCAGAGGAAAACGCTCCCTGATCAGGATCACCGGCTCGCCATCGACGATGACGCGATAGGTGCGAAAGACCAGATCCGCGTTCCCCGGAGCGGCCGGGCCGTCGCCCTCGTCCTTGCCTGCCGGCTCGACCCCTATCTCCAGCACCTCGCGGTAGCTCTCCATGCCGCTGTCGCGAATCAGCACGCCGATGCCGACCTGGCGGTCGATCAGCCGTTGCCGAAAGGCCTCCGGTATGAGCTGCGTGCGAATCACCGAGGTGGCCGTGGCATAGGCCCGTCCGCTATCCATGCCGCCGAGGCGCGCGCGGCGGATCAATACCGGGTCTTCGGAATCGAGCCCCAGCCGTGCGATGGGGCTCTCGGCGTAAGTGAACTCCTGGCTCAGGACCATCACCTCCACCGGTTCCCAGAAATAGGCCTCGAGAATCTTGGTAACCGTGCCGTCCGTAACCAGCAGGGCACGCAGAAACGGCGGCAGGTCCTGCATGGGCACCTCCGCTCCGCTCGCGTGTCGGACGCGGGCGTCGCGCAGGAACCCCTGACCCCGGAAGGCCTCCATCGTCATTGGCATCCCCCGTCTTGTCGTGGTAGTGGTGGGCCATCAATCCATTGATCCGATTGTGAAAATCAGATGCCGCCCCGGCCGCGTGTCGATTGCGAGCGCAGCTAGTGCCCCATGTCACCTTATTTTGCATCCTCTCCTCAAAATACTCGGAAAACCCCGAATCATGTGATATAAAAAAGGGGCCAATTGGCTTTTTTCCACAAGGAGATACCCTAAATGTCGAAGACCAGCAAGCTTGCTTCCCTGTCCGTAGCCCTCGTTCTGAGCGTGGGCCTGTTGGGCGGATGCGCCACCGACAAGCGTCGCACGACGGCGACGACGCTCGAGGACGCCGCCCAGAAGGCCAACACCGCCCAGATGTGCTGCGAGGCCAATCGGGATCGGATCGAGCGCCTCCATGAAAAGAGCATGTACAAGTAAGCTCGGCTAGAAGATCCTATCCAGATAGAGCCGGCGTGCCGGCCCTTGCCGGCCTCCCACCAGGTGTGGGAGACCGGTATTTTCTTTTATAGCCCGGCGCACCTCCTGCCAATCCACATTCGCCCCCAGGTCATCGGCGATCGCCGCCGGGATCACACGCCTCAAGGGTCTGGCCTTATCCTTATCCTCGGCATGTACCTCCAGATAGAGGTTATCGCCGTGCCAACCCACCTTGAACGGTTGATCGACGATCGTGACCGAGGTGTGGACGGGAATCTTCGGAAACAGGCGCTCAATATCCTCGGGGTACATCCGGATGCAGCCGTGGCTGACCTCCATGCCGAGCCCCCAGGGCTTGTTGGTGCCATGGATGAGGTACCCCCTGGCGCTCAGGCGCATGGCATATCGCCCCAAGGGATTGTCCGGGCCCGGCGGAACCACCGCCGGCAGAATGTCCCCTTGGGCCGCGTGTTCGGCGCGAATGGAGGCCGGGGGCGTCCAGGTCGGATTCCTGGCTTTGCCCACGATACTGAAGTTGCCGAGCGGCGTGCTCCAACCCTCGCGCCCGATGCTGATGGCATAGGTGGTTACCGAGTCGGACGCGGGGAAATAATAGAGCCGTTTCTCCGCCAGATTGAGCACCAGCCCCCGCCGCGGGGCATTCGGCAACACATACCGGGTAGGCACCAGAACATGGGTGCCCGCGCCCGGTAGCCAGATATCCACCTTCGGATTGGCGAACTTCATTTCGTCATAGCCGATCCCGTTCTGGCGGCCGATATCCAACAGGGTATCCTCGTGGCGGCTTTCCACATAAAAGGCCTGGCCGAAGACGCTGTCCTCGGGGTTCGCAAATCGATAGCCGCCCCGCGTCCCCGACAATGCGCAGTCGGCGCCCGCCAGCGCGAGGCAAAGCAGCGCGAGCCGTCCCCATCGCGGATTCTTTTCGAATTTCTGCCGTTTCATTCCGATTCTTCCAATTCCGCCGCCATACCGGTCGCCCGTACCCACCGACGGCGTCACACCTCGGTACTAGTGCCCCATTTCACCTTATTTTTCACCCTCAGAGCCCTCCCAACCGCGCCCAGGCGAGAGGAGAGCACCGAGCG
>JAIZWN010000136.1 GCA_020443945.1 Candidatus Thiosymbion ectosymbiont of Robbea hypermnestra
AGTGCCCCGTTTCACCTTATTTTTCACCCTCAGAGCCCTCCCAACCGCGCCCAGGCGAGAGGAGAGCACCGAGCAAGAGGGCCACGCCACGCCTGGCCTTGGCGCGGTTGGGGGGCTCCCTTCGGACGCGACTAAAGCTGCCATCCGCGTCGTTGCGCGAGCTCGAAATAGGGCTGGCTATTCCTGCGCTCACGCGCCTCGCGGCTGGCCGCTTCTCGCCGCGCTGAGAGCGAAAAATAAGGTGAAACGGGATACTCGTGTCACGCTCGGAGATTGCGACACCCTCACTGGGGGAGGGCAGGGGAGGGGGGAGCGAGATCAGGGATTCATTCGGATATGGATGCTTTGAACCCCCTTTCCCTAACCGCTCTCCCTGGGGAGGGATTTTGGGTCTCGGAGGGCCTTGCCGGACCGCGGCTGGCGCGGACCGCCAGGCGGTATGGCTCGGATTTTCAGGCGGCCTTTCAGGCCTTGCGCAGCACATAGAACACATAGCCGTAACTGCCTTCGGAGCAACCGAAGATGCGTATTTCCTCGAGGGTTTCGGCGGCGAAGTCCCTGACCGCTTCTTCGGGATGCGTGAGCAGTGCTTTGGCGCGGGGTTCCAGGATGTCGTAGTACCCCTCTACCCAGGTCTCGTCGGGCAGCGTGTGGGTGTCGAGGATATGGTAACCGGCGGCCTCGGCCAGGGATCGGTTCTCATCGATGTGCCGCATCTGGGGATAACCGGTCCGGAAGAACCGGCGCGCCGTTGCCGGTGCCTCCGCGCGCAACCAGGCAAGCTCGCTCACAACCGCGAATCCCTGGGGTTTGAGGGCGGGGTACCAGGTCTCGAGGGCGTGGGGGAAGCCGATGTTGTAGGCGGCGCCCTCCGACCAGAGGAGATCGATTTCCCGGAAGCGATGCGGAATGTCCGCCATGTCCATGCAGTGGGTTTGGATGAGGTGCGCCATTCCGGCCTCGTTTGCGCGCCGCGCAAGGTCGGCCAGGAAGGGTGCGTAGGCGTCCACCGCCTGTATCGGTAGCCGCAATCGGTTGGCCAGCGCCAGGGTCTGGCGTCCGGTCCCGCAGCCGGCGTCGACGATGGTCCCCTCGGGCGGTCTCGGGAGCCTGTCCAGCATCTTCAGGGTGTCGGCGTTGCTTCCCGGCCCCAGTTTCTCCATGCCTCCGAAGAGGAGATCGATCGGGTTGGCATCATTCATCTTCAGGGTTTTCACTCGTTAGAGGCTGTCTAAAAACTAACCCATTGATTTTGCTTGGTATGGAGTCATTGATTCCCCCTCTCCCTGCCACCCCTCT
>JAIZWN010000137.1 GCA_020443945.1 Candidatus Thiosymbion ectosymbiont of Robbea hypermnestra
CTTGCTCGGTGCTCTCCTCTCGCCTGGGCGCGGTTGGGAGGGCTCTGAGGGTGAAAAATAAGGTGAAACGGGGCACTGGTACCCCATTTCACTTTCTATTGCAGGCGCCCCCCGCAGGATGGACAGTGAGCGAAGCGAACCGCATCGACTGCGTATCGGTTTACCGATGCGGTTCGTTTCACTTGCCCCGCATCCTACGCGAGTTATCCGCAAGATAAGGGGAAACGGGGTACTAAGGGGCATTCTCAATTGGGTCCGCGTAGGGCGGATAAGCTTGCGCCATCCGCCGTAGGCCGGCGGCTTCGGGCGCCTCGGCCTGACCCCATCCACGGGCCGCTACCCGTTGTTATCCGGCGGGTGGCGGCGCGTCCGCTCGTTCGTGCGCTCCAGCGTGGAAACGAGCGAGAATCGTCAGGGGTGGCAGATCGCCTCGTCCCCTCGGCGCTCGATTTTCCTGTCCGTCCGGGTTTGAGGACTCGGCGGCATCTGCCTATAATCCAGACTCTTTCCACGCCGATGTAGCTCAGTCGGTAGAGCAACGCATTCGTAATGCGTCGGTCCGCGGTTCGAATCCGCGCATCGGCTCCAGTAAACATGAGGCCGGCTATTTCAAACAGGCGCTTTTTCTCTCTGCTACCGGGGTTGCTCGGGGTTGTCCTGTTCGTCGGTGGTTGCGGTTCCACCGGGCTGATCAAACCCAACTTCGGGGGCCTTGCGAAGCTCAAGGAGCTCGTGAGCATGGAGGACCTCGCGAAGCTCAAGGAATTCGTGAGCCTCAAGGAATTCCTGGACGACGACAAACCACGGACCTTCCTGCCCGGTGCCGAGGTACGGCAGGCGAAATCCCTCGCGATGGGGTCGGCGGCAACCAAGGGTTGGCGGATCGTCGATGCCGCGGGCGACAAGCTTCTGATCGGGCGTTCGCTCGACGCCGCCGCCGCGAGAGAGCTGACGGACGAGTTGGTCATGGAACCCTGGGTACGGGTGAAAACGGATTTCAATGCGCGTCGAGGGGGTGTCGATGTCGTCGCCGGCGCGACCATGATTGCCACCAAGGTGACGGGGAAAGAAGAAAAATCGATGCTCGAAATCGAGGTGACGGACCGCTACAGGGATGAATTGAATCGCTCTCTCGAGGCCCTGCGACAGTCTTGGGAGCAAAACCGCCAGCGCATTGCCACGGCCACCGGGCCCGTGTCGGCCGAGGAAACCGACCCCGAGGGTGAGCGTAAAGACGAGGGCAAGAAAGACGAGCCCGGCGCGACGGCGGACAAGAAGACCGATACCGAGACCTCGTCCCCGTCGGAACCGGTTGCCGCCCCGGTTACCGAGAAGGTTGTCGCGCCGGTCGAAGAGCGCCTGGGAGAAGCCGGCGTTTGGGCCTATTACGCCGCCTACTATGCAAGGATTCGCGGGTGCCGGCGCGTGGATAGCGGAATCACCCTCGAGTACAAGCTCCCCACCTTCGAAGTGCACCGAATCCGCTGCAAGGACAGACCCTCTCTCGTTGTCAGATGCAACGCGGGTACCTGCCGTGAGATGTTCCGCCAAGAGGGGGAGTAAATTTTACGGTGAGGGTGTTGCTTGCCAGACCGGCTGGCGACCCGCACCGCCTCACCTGACCGGCTGGAAGCCCCGGCATCCTGCCGGCCCGGTGGGCACGGACGGTCGAACCGTCGGAGATCCGCCAGGGCCGGCGCTATCCCCGCTTGAACCTTACCCACTGCCCCTCTCCAGCGCGAGTCTCAGCCTGGAACCCAGCACCTCTTGTATCCGCCCCGGCGACAAGGGGGGACCGAAGTTACAATTGGCGTAAGGCGCAAAGCAGCGCAGATACCTGATCCGCGGCGAAATCCGGCGGTCCACCCGGAGGGTCGTCTCCTGGAACAGGAGATCATTACAACCCAGGCCCACCATTGCCACCGGCATCCGGGTATGGTAATCCGCAATGAATGCCTGCCCGATCCGCCGCACGGGGAAACGTCCGGGCGCGATGCGTCGGGGCCGCTCCGAAACCTCGTTGGTCTCGAGCTCGCACCAGGGCTCATAACGATTCACGCCCTGTACCTGACGGCCGCCCTGGAATTTCGCGTGTGCCCGATGCGGCGGGATCTCGAGCGGCGCCTCGAGCACCAGGGCCATCACCACCGGCCCCTCATTCGGTTGCAGACGCGCGCAGCCCGCGACGAGAAAAAGGGCGCACAGGCCCGCAAGAACGCGGCGGAAACCCGGTCGACTCCGCGCCGGGAACAATGGCCGGTACCAATCTGAAACGCTAAAATACATCAGTACACCCCCTGATGGTTGTTAACCACCGACCACTTGCCACCAGTAACCCCCGTAGGACGCGGTGAGCGTAGCGAATGGCATCAATTGAAATTGAGGGCCGGCAGCGATTATAAATTTCGATATGAACCGATACTGCAAACTTTCGGTGGTCACCGATCACTTGCCACCAAACACTGTCCCGAGCACAAGCCCATGAGCCGTAGAGAACGTATCCGAGAACATCTGCAATCCGCGCTGTCCCCCTTCCACCTGGAGGTAACGGACGAGAGTCACCAGCATAGGGCGCCCCCGGGAAGCGAGTCCCATTTCAAGGTAGTGGTTATCAGCGACCGTTTCGCCGACCAGACATTGGTGGCGCGCCAGCGACTGGTGAACAAGGCGTTGCAAGGGGAGTTCGAAAACGGACTGCATGCGCTGGCCCTGTCCACCTGGACGCCGGAGGAATGGTTCGAGAAAGGGGGTATCTCACCCGACTCCCCTCCCTGTCTGGGCGGTAGCGAATCGGGTCGAGCAGAACCCTGAAAACACCCGGAGACTATCTGCAACGGTGGTCTCTCGATAAGATGTTACAAATCAAGGTATTCCGGTCACGGGCCAGTGGCCGTTCACCACCAGACACTCAGCCAGAGAGGACCTTGAACCATGCCTGTCGATGCCCTCGGTAATCTTCTGTCAGCCGGTCCTTTAGGGAACACCCTCCAGGGCCTTCCGCTCGTCGGCGGCCTGGTGGGCGGCCAAGGTGGCGGTCTGCCCCTCGTCGGCGATCTGCTGGGCGGCCAGGGTGGTCTGCCTCTCGTCGGTGGCCTGCTGGGCGGCCTCCAGGGTAGTCCGGCCCGCCAGGGTATTCGGACCATGCAGAATATTCGCACCCTGCGGAACATTCGGACCGTGCGGAATATTCGAACCCGCCAGCATATTCGGACCTCCCTGCGCAGCGTTTCGCTCCTCGAGCTTCTGGGATAGGGGACGGAAGGTCAGGGAATGGCGCGGGGCCGTTCCCCGCACGAGACGATCCGGCATTACCCGAAAAATTGAGATGGGCTTGGATACCCGAACCAGCATCCGCAACGGTCGCTTGGTGGACCCGGCGAACGGGACCGATGAGGAGTGCGACCTGCATATCGCCGACGGCCGCATCGCCGCCGTCGGCCCGGCCCCGGCGGGGTTTCGCGCCGACCGTATCCTGGACGCGGGGGGCTTGATCGTCTGCCCCGGCCTTGTAGACCTGTGCGCCCGGTTGCGGGAGCCGGGGTTCGAGCACAAGGCCACCATCGCCGGCGAGACCGCGGCGGCGGCGGCGGCCGGCATCACCACCCTCTGTTGTCCGCCGGATACCCGGCCGGTCATCGACACCCCCGCGGTGGCCCAGCTCGTGGCCCAGACCGCCGAACGGCATGGCAAGGCCCGAGTCCTGCCCGCGGGCGCCCTCACCCAGGGCCTGCGCGGCGAGCAGATCAGCGAAATGGCCGCGCTCAAGCAGGCCGGATGTCCCGTCATGAGCCACGCCGATCGGCCTCTGGCAAACACCCTGGTCCAACGCCGGGCGATGGAGTATGCAACCACCTATGGGCTGACCGTCTTTCTGCGCCCGGAGGATCGACACCTGCGGAACCAGGGTTGCGCCCACGAGGGCCGGGTGGCTACCCGCCTCGGGCTACCCGGCATCCCGGAAGCGGCGGAGACCGTCGCCCTGGCGCGGGACCTGGCCCTCGCGGAACAGACCGGAACCGGCATCCACTTCCGCGGCCTGTCCACCGGTCGCGCCACCCAGATGCTCGCCGAGGCGATCCGGCGCGGCATCCGGGCCACGGCCGATGTGAGCGCCCATCAGCTCTTCCTGACCGAAGAGGACATCGGCGAGTTCGACAGCAACTGCCACGTCATACCGCCCCTGCGCACCCGCGAGGATCGCGCCGCCCTGCGCACCGCCCTGGCCCGTGGTGACCTGGCCGCCGTCTGCTCCGATCACCGCCCCCACGAGGCGGACGCCAAGCTCGCCCCCTTTCCCGCCACCGCGCCGGGGATCTCGGCCCTCGAGACCCTGTTGCCCCTCATGCTGCGCCTGGTGGCCGAACGGGTGCTGGCTCTGCCCACCGCCATCGCCCGGATCACCCTCGGCCCGGCGCAAATCCTGGGAGTACCCTGGGGCCGGCTCGATCCGGGACGGGTCGCCGATGTCTGCGTCTTCGATCCCGAGGCGCGCTGGGTGCCCTCGGCGTCGACCCTGGTCAGCGCCGGCCACAACACCCCCTTTCTCGGCCACGAGCTCCGGGGCCGGGTATCCTGGACCCTGCTGGGCGGCGACATCGTGTTCCAACGCGAGGATCCATGAGCCTCGACAGCCGGCACACGAGTACCCCATGTCAACGGGACCTGATATCTATCTGGAAGACGCCGAGCTCCTCGACCGGGAGGCCCATGCGGGCGATCAATTCTTACTGCGCTTGAAAGCCCCGAAGTGCGCGCGACATGCCCGGCCCGGCTCCTTCGTGCACCTGCGATGCGATCCCGGGCTGCCGCTGAGGCGGCCATTCTCCATCATGCGCGCCGGTCCGCGGGACGGTTGGATCGAGCTTCTCTACAAGGTAGTCGGAACCGGCACCCGGCTGCTGGCCACGAAGCAACCCGGCGAACGCCTCAGCCTGCTCGGGCCCATCGGCCGCCCCTTCCGGACCCATCCCGAACGCCCACGGCCCCTGCTCATCGGCGGCGGCGTGGGCCTGCCCCCCATGATCTTTCTGGCCGAGACCTTGCGTGCGGACCGGCGGTTTCGGCCCCTCGTCATGCTCGGTTCCGAGATTCCCTTTCCCTTCCGGCCGCGCCCCTCCCGGTATCTGATCCCGAACCTGCCGCCGCCGGTAATTGCCGCCATGCCCCTACTCGACGACTGGGGCATACCCAGCCGCCTCACGAGTCGGCTGGACATGCCGGGCTGCTTCCAGGGCTATGTCACGGAGCTGGCGCGGCAGTGGCTCCAGGGGCTGGACGCGGCGGTCCGCGCCGAGGTGGAGGTCTTTGCCTGCGGCCCCCACCCCATGCTCGCGGCGGTGGCCGAACTGGCGCGGGAGTTCGGGTTGCCCTGTCAGGTCTCCCTGGAGGAATTCATGGCCTGCGCCGTAGGCGGCTGCGCCGGCTGCGTCGTCCGGGTCCAAGGCGAGACGGGGCCGACCATGCAGCGCGTGTGCGTGGACGGACCCGTCTTCGATGCCCATGCCGTCTTCAGCGGGCACCCCGAAGGCACAAAGGCAGACGAAGGATGACGAGGCATCCGCCCCGTGCGGACACCTCTTCGATTCCACAGAAGGGTAGTGGTGATTTTTGAAGGACCGTAGGACTGAGGACCGTAGGGCGGGAAAGCGGAGCGTATCCCGCTACGTCGGTTTTACATCCCCCACACGCCGATCCGGTAGTTTCCCTGCTGCTCCCGGCGGACAAAGAGCTTTTGCTCCCAGGGGATCTCCGGGGTGCGGTCGAAGACGATCAGATAGCCTTCGTCGGCGCCGACCCGATCCAGGTAGTCGGCGGTCTGGGCCAGCCCTTCTTTGAGGGTCGATTTCAGGGCTTTGTGCCGGAGCTTGAGCTCGATCACCGCCCGTTGTACGGGGCCCTGGAAGCCTTGGGTCTCGTCCAGGGGCCACT
>JAIZWN010000138.1 GCA_020443945.1 Candidatus Thiosymbion ectosymbiont of Robbea hypermnestra
CTTGCTCGGTGCTCTCCTCTCGCCTGGGCGCGGTTGGGAGGGCTCTGAGGGTGAAAAATAAGGTGAAACGGGGCACTAGTACCCCATTTCCCCTGATCTTGCGGATAACCCCCGTAGGACGCGGGGCAAGTGAAACGAACCGCATCTGGTGAGCACACGCAATCGATGCGGTTCGCTCCGCTCACCACATCCTACGGGGAGTATCCGGTCGCGGATAGTGGGTCGAATGTGCGGAATATTCTGAAATGAGGTACTCGTGGTCGGTGGTTAATGGTTACTAACCACTGGCCACCGATCACTAGCCACCAATTGATCCGCCGGATATCCGGGTTACCCGAATATTGGCGTTGCTGAAATCGCTGGGGGGTTTCCAAGTGGAAGTTATCCTGTTGAAAAAGGTCGGTCACCTGGGCGATCTGGGCGAGAAGGTCCCGGTGCGCGCCGGTTACGGACGCAACTATCTGATTCCGTCGGGCCTTGCGGTGCCGGCGACCGAGGCCAACCTGAAGGCATTCGAAGAACGGCGTGTCGAGCTGGAGAGGGCGGCCATGGAGAGCCTGATCGCAGCCGAGTCCCGCCGTGAGATGCTCGATAGTCTGACCGTGACAATCGCCCGTAAGGCCGGTGACGAGGGTAAGCTATTCGGCTCCGTGGGTACCCAGGACATCGTCGCCGCGGTGCGGGATATGGGGATCACCCTGGAGCGTCAGGAGGTTCGCCTCCCCGAAGGGGCCTTCCGCACCACCGGCGAGTACGAGGTGGTGCTGCATCTCCATGCGGATGTGGACGCCACCATCCGGCTCAGGGTCGTTCCCGAGAAATAACCCCAGCCCCCTTTCCGACTTTCCGATTCCCGATCTTGCCGGGCTCGTTTTGCTCATCCTGGCGCCCTGTTTCAGAATATTCTGCTTGTGAGGTCCGGGGTGGACCCAGTGGACTTGGTGGACCCAACGGACCGGACACACCCAGGTCCACCCAGTCCATCGTCCACAAGGTCCATGGTGTCCACTCGAGTCCACCCGTTTCCGGTAACGAGTCTGTAAATCCGGCGGGGTTTGATCGCTATGTCAGAGCCGGACGTTTCCGCCTATCCCGAGGTTACCGCCGATCCCCAGGATCTCCTCGATCTCCAGGATGGTCAGGATGGTCCCTACGGGGCCGAGAATCTGCGCGTTCCCCCCCACTCGATCCAGGCGGAGCAATCCCTGCTCGGCGGCCTGATGCTGGATAACGAGACCTGGGACCAGGTCGCGGACAAGGTGGCGGCGGGCGATTTCTACCGGCGTGAGCACCGCCTGATTTTCGACGCCGTCCGGCGCCTGGTGGACGCCGACCAGCCCTTCGATGTGGTGACCCTGGCGGAGAGCCTGGAGCGTACCGGGACGCTCGATGACGCGGGGGGGCTGCCCTATCTCGGCTCCATTGCCAAGGACACCCCGAGCGCGGCCAACGTGGTGGCCTATGCCAAGATCGTGCGCTTCAACTCGGTGCTGCGGCAGCTCATCCACGCCGGTACCCAAATCGCCGACCTGGCCTATAGTCCGGGAAACCGCGCGGACAACGAGCTCCTCGACGAGGCGGAGCGGCGGGTGTTCGAGATCGCCGAGCAGCTGGCGCGCGGCGGCGGTTTCAAGGAAATCAAGTCGCTTCTGGTCACCGCCATCGACCGGATCGATCGGCTCTACAACAGCGACGAGCATATTACGGGGCTGCCGACGGGATTCACGGATTTCGACGAGCGGACCTCGGGGCTACAGAAATCCGACTTGATTATCGTCGCCGGCCGGCCCTCGATGGGAAAGACCAGCTTCGCGATGAATATCGCGGAAAATGTGTCCCTGGAGACCCAGCGCCCGGTGGCCGTGTTCAGCATGGAAATGCCGGGGGAGGCCCTGACCATGCGCATGATGTCGTCCCTGGGCCGGATCGATCAGCACCGGGTAAGGACCGGTAAGCTCCAGGAAGACGAATGGCCGCGCCTGACCTCGGCCGTGAACATGCTGTCCGAGACCAAGCTCTTCATCGACGATACCCCGGCCCTGTCTCCAATCGAGGTACGCGCCCGTGCCCGGCGCCTCAAACGCGAGCATGGCGACCTGGCGCTGATCATCATCGACTATCTACAACTCATGCAAGCCCCCGAGGCGCGCGAGAACCGCGTGGCGGAAATCTCGGCCATCTCCCGCTCCCTGAAATCCCTGGCCAGAGAACTCGACATCCCGGTCATCGCCCTGTCCCAGCTCAACCGCAGCCTGGAACAACGGCCCAACAAGCGGCCCATCATGTCGGACCTGAGAGAATCGGGGGCCATCGAGCAGGACGCGGACCTGATCGCCTTCATCTACCGGGACGAGGTCTACAACGAAGACACCCCCGACAAAGGCATCGCCGAAATCATCATCGCCAAACAGCGCAACGGCCCCATCGGCACCACCCGGCTCACCTTCCTCGGCAAATACACCAAATTCGAGAACTACATCGCCGACGTCTACCAGGACCCAGGGTATTGAGATCGAATATAGGAAAAAGCAATCCGGTAACGGTGGTGTTGTAATTTTGTTGTCTCTGGGTATATACGCCGAATCCCGGACACAACCAAAGCCCGTAGGATGGGCAAAGCCAGCGCCCGACAAGCCGGTTTAGAGCCCCAGGCATCCCCCAGGGTCCTGCGAGCCAGCGCCGCTTACAGAACGCACAAAGCGAAGCGTGCCCATCGAATCCGGCTTTAAGCCCTTCGTGATGTTTTGATGGGCACGCTTCGCTTTGCCCATCCTACCTGGCGGCCTCGGATTCTCAGCAAACCTCCAGCGGTCCGCGTAGCGGACCCTAGGGTCTTATGGTCGCCAGGGGTTGCGGGTGGTCAGGCGTATTCGAGGAGTTTGTCTTGCATTGCCTCGATTTCCGTTTCCAGGGATTCGATGGTTGTGGTGGTGTCTTCGATCTTGTCGGCAAGGGATGCCTGGTCGGTGCGCAGGTCCGTGAGGGTTTTTTGTGCCTCGGTCTGTTCGGTCTGGGTCGCCTCGATGCGTGCCTGTACCTCGGGGAGTTCTTCGCGGTGGCGCCTGAGTCGGGCGCTGAGCTCGTCCAGGATGGCGGAGTCGCTCCGCTCGCTGTCGGCAAGGGCCTGATCCAGCTCGGCTTCGCCACGCTCGATCATGCGTTGCAGGTCCCGCATCCGCCGGCCATCCTGTTCCAATTGCTGGTCCGTACTTGTGGCGACGGCCTCGGCTTCCTGAAGCCGCTCCTGGAGATTCGCCGCGTGCGCTTGGTATTCGGCGTAATGGGCCCCGGCTTCTTGTAGCCGATCCTGGCGGCGTTCGATTCGGCCCTGGAGTGCGCGCCGTTTGGTGCCGCGGTCTTCCTGTTCCAGCTTGTGTTCCCATTTTCTGCGGTCTTGCTCCAGCCTGGCCTCCCGGTGGCGGATTTTGCTTTTACTTGCCTCGATCCTGGCCTCGTGCTCGGCGGTCAGGCGGTCGGTGCGCTCCCGGAGTCTTTGGTTGCGCTGTTCCATGCCGTGGATTTTCGCCTGGGTTTCTTGTTTTTCCAGCGCGAGGCGCTCGTGCGCCCGGGTCTTGGTGGCTTCGAGCTCGGCGGCCTTTGCCGCGACCGCGGCCGCGGCCTCTTCACGCACCCGTTCGGTCTCGATTTCCTGGCGGCGGATCCGCTCCTGGTAGGATTTTTCGATGGCTTCTTCTTCCCGCGCCTGCTTGTAGCGCCGCCGGCGTTCTTTGTCCTCGAACGCCTGCTCGCGTTGGCTTTGCTCGAAGTGGCGCTGCCGGTCCGCGTCCCGCTGCCGGGCGGCCAGCAATTTCCGCCGCTGCCGATACTCGAGTATCAGCAATCGCTTGTGGTACCTGAGCTCGGCCTGGTCTTTTTCCCGCTGGTCCGCCAGCTCCCGGCTCAGGCGGTCGAGCCGCATTTGTCGGCGCCAGAAGAGGTCGGGGTCGGCGTCGTAGAGCAGGTAGGTTTCGGCGAAGCGCACGGGGCCGAGCAGGTTTTCGCCTGCCTCGGACTCGAAGCCGGGGATTTCCTGGTAATGGCCGTCCCGATAGCCTTGCCACTGTTGTTGCAGGGTGTCGTTGAAGTAGAAGCGGACCGCCTTGGGCTCGAATAGTTTGAGCGCGATCAGGGAGAGGAAGAGGATCCCGAGCAGGGCCTGCGACAGGCCCTCGATGGTCTTGAAGTGGTCCAGGGCGCCTTGGGCCAGCTCGCGATCCTGCCGCCGCAGGAGCTCCAGGATGCGCACGCGCATGCCGATGGTGTCCGCGGGGATCTCCAACTCGTAACGTTGCGCGAACTTGGCCAGGGGCAGTGTGGTGAAGCTGGCCTGGATCTCCTGGCGCTCGGCGGCACGGGTCGCGATCCGCCTGTCGATTTCCCCCAGGGCCCGGCGTTTTCCCGCCAGCTCCTGGGTGATCGGGTCCAGCCGCCGGTTACGCTCCTGGCGGAGGCGCTCCACCTGCGCCCGCGCCAGCTCGGCGTTGGCCAGGGCCTCCCGCGCCCGGGAGCCGATGCCGGGGCGGCGTCCGTCCGCGCCGTCCCGTTCGTCCTCGAACTCCTGCTGATAAGTCGCAACCCGACGGTCATAGGTTTCGATGGCCGGGGCGCTGTCCTGCCGGATTGTCTCCGCTTCTCTCTCGAGCGCCTGCCGTTCCCTGTCTAATTGCTCACGCCGTACCGTGAGCTCCCCGATGGCCTGGCTCTGGAGTCGGACCAGATCCCGCTCCTTGGCCGCGCGCTTGGCGGCGACCTCGGCGTCATAGACCTCCCGGATCTCGTCGGAGCGGATCGCCTGCGTCAGAAAGGGCGCCGTGATGAGCAGGGAAACCAATACGATGGCCAGACGCACGATGACCCCGAACCACCAGCGCAGGGTCTCGAGCCAGTAGGCATCGAAGAGCTCGGCCGACGGGGACGCCTCGCCGCCCTGGAACGTGACACCCTTTGCGATATTTTCCGGCCCCCCGGAGGCGCGCGACCGGGCGGAGCGCAGTCGAAAGGGTTTCTCGGAGGTGATGAAGGAGGCATCGACGACCCAGATGACCGCAAAGATGCCGGCGAAGAACAGGGGCGCCAGGATCACCGCCAGCCAGCGCACGCTCCGCGGCACGAAATACTGACTCACGGTCGCCCAGACCGTGCCTTCCACCAGGGACATCAGAAAGATGATGATGAAGGAGAAGGCGAGCCACAGCGCCACCAGGGGGGTCATCATGCTGTCGCCGTAAGGCCGCAACAGCACATGCCGCCGGAAATCGGATGCGGACTTCGCGGTCACGACTCGGCCCTCGCGGTTCGTTTCCTGCGCGGTAGTGCTGTCATTCCGTTGTTTCCGGGTATCCACGAGAGGTAGGGTATCTCGATTTGCGAAAACAATGGAATTGAAATACTACCCTGAAAGATCCCTTTCAGGGTCCCGGAAGGCGGCGATGAACCGCCGGACAAACCCGTCGTAGTCGGCGTCGGGAAGGTGATCGATGCCGGCGGCGGCCCGGCGGCCACCGCCGGTCGGAAACCGGCGGCAAAGGACATCGGCGCCGGTTCCCACCGCTGTAGGCGCCCGCACGCTGACGACGAACCCGCCTTCCGGCAACCGGGTCAACAGGGCATGGGCGCGTTGCGCGGAGGCGCGGGCCAGCCGGTTGGCCAGGACCCCGCCCGCGCGACGCGCCCAGGGCTCGGCGGGCAGTATATAGAGCGCGTAGCGGTCCGCCTCGAGCGCCGGCTTCAAGGCCCGCGTCCGCGCCATATCCTCGGCGTAGCCGTCGCGGAGGGTCCGGAAGGCGGTATCCGCGGCGATGAACTCCAAGGGGTCCTCATAGGGCCGCAGACGTCGGAACAGGGCGTCCGGCGCGAAATGCAGATCCTCGATCCGGGCCCCGTAGGCGTTATAGTTCATGCAGACCCCGAGCGCGCGCAGGGTCGCCAACCGCGTCCCGTCCAGCCCCAGGGGAGCCGCGGCGCGGCGCGCCCTCGACTCGAAGTTGTCGCCGAAGGTGCCGACCACCGCCCAGGCACGGAAGCGCCCCCCGAGAAAATCGTCCACCAGCAGGCTGGTCCCCTTGTCGGGAAGGGTCTCGATATGGATAGCCAGCCCCGGATGCCAGGGGATGGACCCCGGAAAGTGATGATCGAAATAGCGGATACGGGCCCCGCTCTCCAGCAACCCCAGGAGCGCGTCCCGATTCCTGTCCAGGGAAATATCCAGTACCGTCACCGCATCGCCGGGATTTGCCCGCACCCGCGCCAAGAGCGCGATGTCCCGTTTGACGCCCGTGACCAGCGTCGCCTCCCGCGGCTCGGCCAACCGCAGCTGCTGAAGGGCGCAGATGCCGTCCGCGTCGCCGTTGAAGACATCATAGTAGGCCATATCTGGGTCCGCCCGATTCACCGGAGAATACCGGAGAATATAGGGATCATGGTCAGGCGGGAGGGAAGACCAGCCGCGTGCAGCACCATGAGCATATGCTCATAGTCGCGGAAATCCGTAAGCAGGCGGTCTGTCGTATAGTCGGCTTTCAGCCATCTTACAGAAATCCCCGCGCGCCGTGCGACGTCCGCAGGGCGAGCGCGTATAAACTTGTATATTAACAGGCAGATAGGAGAAAGTAGGGGGAAACGGCATACGGAGGTTTCCCCATGATAAGCAGTAGAGTTGTTCCCTTTGTAACATTCTTTAAAATCAGTATGTTACGAGGACCATTTGGCGTCTAACCCTTTGTTTTCT
>JAIZWN010000139.1 GCA_020443945.1 Candidatus Thiosymbion ectosymbiont of Robbea hypermnestra
CGCCCCTGGCGGGAGAGGGGTTGGGGAGAGGGGGAATCAATGGCTTCACTTCGATACGGTTAAGGACTCCATACCAAGCAACATCAATGGGTTGGTTTTTAGACAGCCTCTCAGCCGCGCAACGACCGGAGTTTTCCTGTGAAATCCCATCCCGCCATTTTTCAAGTACATAAGAGTTCTCTCCGCACAGGTTGGAAAGAGGAAATGAGTCTGTCCGTACTTCGCCAGGGCTCGGGGTCCGAGCTGGTCCTGCTCCACGGCTGGGGCATGAACGCGGCGGTCTGGGAGGTGTTGCCGGCTGTGCTCACGGCCGCTTGGCGGCAATGGCGGCTCGAGTTGCCCGGTCACGGCGCCAGCCCCTTCGAGCCGCGTCATGACGGCCTGGAGTCCTGGACCGATGCCTGTCTGGCGGCGGCCCCCGAGCGCGCGGTCTGGATCGGCTGGTCCCTGGGGGGACTGATTGCCCTGGAGGCGGCGCTGAAGGCGCCGGAGCGGGTCCGGGCCCTGATCCTGTTGACCGCTACGCCCCGTTTCGTCCGCGCCCCGGACTGGCCGGCGGCCGTGGAGGTCGGAACGCTGGCGCAGTTCCATGCCGCCCTGCTGGCCGATCCCGCGGGGACCCTGGATCGCTTCCTGGCCCTGCAGGTGCGGGGAAGCAAGTCGGCGCGGGACAACCTGCGCACCTTGCGCCGGGAGCTCGCCCGGCGTCCGGCACCGCTTCCCGCCGCCCTGGCGCTGGGACTCGACCTGCTGCGAAATACGGATCTGCGGGAAGGAATCGGCGCCTTGGTCTGTCCCACGCTCTGGTTGTTCGGGGGGCGCGATACCCTGGTCCCGGCGGCGATGAGCGCGGACATTGCGCACCTGCTGCCGCGGGCCCATTGCCAAGTCATCGAGGGCGCCGCCCACGCGCCTTTCCTGTCCCACCCCGAGGCCACCGGAACGGCCATCGCGCATTTCCTGCAGGAAATATGCTGAACCCGGGGGCCATCGACAAGGACGCCGCCCGCCGCTCCTTCGACCAGGCCGCGGCCGGCTACGACGAGGTAGCGGTGCTCCAGCGCGAGATGGCCGACCGGATGCTGGAGCGCCTCGACTACATCCGTCTGGAGCCGCGGCGGGTGCTGGACTTGGGGACCGGGACCGGCTACGCGATCCCGGAGCTGCAAAGGCGCTTCGGCCAAGCGCGCATCCTGGCCCTGGACTTTGCCCCGGCCATGCTCCGGCTGGCCCGTGAGCAGGGGGACCGGCGCGCGCCTCCCCTGTGCGTCTGCGCCGACGCCGAGGCCCTACCGCTGGCGGATGCCGGCCTGGACCTCATCTTCTCCAACGCCACCCTGCAATGGTGCAACGACCTCCCGCGGACCTTCGGCGAGTGCCTGCGGATACTGCGGCCCGGCGGCCTGCTGCTGTTCACCACCTTCGGGCCGGACACCCTGTGGGAGCTGCGGGACGCCTGGGCCGCCGTCGACGGGCACTCCCACGTCAGTCCCTTCCCGGACATGCACGATGTGGGCGACGCCCTGGTGCGGGCCCGGTTCGCCGACCCCGTAATGGACGCCGAACGCCTGACCGTGACCTACGAGAAGGCGCGGGACCTGATGCGGGACCTCAAGATCCTGGGGGCCCACAACGCCACCAGCGCCCGCCCGCGTGGACTCACCAGCCGCTACCGCCTGGCGGCGATGGAGCGGGCCTACGAGACCCACCGCCGGGACGGCCGTCTGCCGGCGAGCTACGAAATCCTCTACGGACTCGCCTGGGCCCCCGAGCAGCCTCCCGAGGCATGAGGCTGCTCGACGAAATATAAAAGCGATGGCTCTTTATGGATTCCAGACTGGTAGAATATTTTGCGCACGGTTGTCGGGGCTGACGTCCGTGTATCTCTGGCAGGGTAAGGTGGCACGCGATACGGAGAGCCTCTTGCTCATCAAGACCACTGGCGCTCGCTTCGAGGCCCTGCGCGGGCGTTTGTGCGCGCTGCATCCTTACGAGCTGCCGGAGATTATCGCGATCCCCGTAACCCGGGGTCTGCCCGCCTATCTGGAGTGGGTACGCACATGTACCGCAAGCGACGCCTGATCCCCCGATTGCCGTTCTGGTTTCTGCTGCTGCCGCTGCTGGTTGTCCCGGCGGTGGCGGGCACGGCGGCATTCGCCGATCTGGGGCGATTGTTGGGTTTCGGCAGGGAAGACAAGCTCCCGAGCGCACAGGAGGCCTTCCGTTTCACCGCCGAGGTGGTGGCCCCGGATCGTCTCCGGCTCCTCTGGAGGATCGCGGACGGGACCTATCTTTACCGGGAGAAGCTGCGCATCGATCTGGAGGATACCCCCCAGGTTACCCTCGGCCCTTATGAGCTGCCGGAGGCAAAGATCAGGCCCGAGATGGTGCGCCCGGACGGCACCATCGGCGCTGTCGCTATCTATCATCGCCGCATCGAGCTGGCGCTGCCCCTGCGGCGCGACACGCCGGAGCCGACCCGACTGAATCTGGTGGTGGAGTATCAGGGCTGCGCCGAACGCGGGATCTGCTATCCCCCGGTCACCCGGCGGCTCGGCCTGGACCTGCCCGCGGCGACCGGGGTCACGGGCGTCGCCCCGTCCCCGCCCCGAGCGACGGTTGCCGCGAGGCCCCCGGCGGAGAGCCGGGAGGCTCCCCCCGCACCGCTTTCCGAGTCCGACCGCATCGCGGCCCGGCTCGCCGACGGTAATCTGTGGGCGACCCTGGCCCTGTTCTTCGGCTTCGGCCTGCTGCTGGCCTTCACCCCCTGTATCTTTCCGATGATCCCCATCCTCTCGGGTCTCGTCGTCGGCCGGGGCGCGGCCATCACCACCGGCAAGGCGTTCGTCTTGTCCCTGGTCTATGTCCTCGCCATGGCCGCGACCTATGCCGCCGCCGGGGTCCTCGCGGGCCTGTTCGGCGCCAACCTGCAAGTCGCCTTCCAGAATCCCTGGGCCCTCGGTCTCTTCGCCCTGGTCTTCGTGGCCCTGGCCCTGTCCATGTTCGGCTTCTACGAGCTCCAGCTGCCCTCCCGGCTGCAATCCAGGCTCACCGCCGTCGGCAACCGCCGGGAGGCCGGCACCCTGGTCGGGGCGGCCCTCATGGGCCTGCTCTCGGCCCTGATCGTCGGCCCCTGCGTCGCCCCGCCCCTGGCCGGGGCCCTGATCTTCATCGGCCAGACCGGCGACTGGCTGCTGGGCGGCGGCGCCCTGTTCGCCCTCGGCCTGGGCATGGGCGTCCCGCTGATTGCCGTCGGCACCTCGGCGGGCAAATTGCTGCCCAAGGCCGGACCCTGGATGGAGGCGGTGAAGGCGGTGTTCGGCGTGGCCCTGTTGGCGGTAGCCATTCTGCTGCTGGAGCGCATTCTGCCTCCCGCGGCCGCCATGGTCCTGTGGGGATTGCTGCTGATCTGCTCGGCCGTGTATCTGGGCGCCCTGCAGCGGCTGCCGCCCGCGGCGGGCGGTTGGCGCAAGCTCTGGCAAGGGCTGGGCCTCTTTTTGCTCACCTACGGCGTATTGATGCTGGTAGGCGTGGCCGCGGGCGGTAAGGACACCTGGCAACCCCTGCGCGGGCTCGGCCTGGGCGGGGGCGATGCCGTCGAGCAAGGGGCCGTCTTCAAACCCATCGCGTCGAGCGCGGAGCTGGATCGGGAGCTCGCCGCGGCCAGCGCCGCCGGCAGGCCGGTCCTGTTGGATTTTTATGCGGACTGGTGCGTATCCTGCCAAGAGCTGGAGCGCTTTACCCTCTCCGATCCGGCGGTAGTCGCCGAGCTGAGGCGCTTCGTCTTACTGCGGGCGGATGTCACCGCCAACGACGAACGCAGCCGGGCCCTGATGCAGGGGCGCTTCGATCTCCCCGGACCACCGGCTATTCTCTTCTTCGACCGCGAAGGCCGGGAGCTGCGCCACTATCGGGTGATCGGCTTCAAATCGGCGCGGGAGTTTCTCGACCACCTGCGGGGGCTAGAACTATGACCACCGCCAAGCTCGTACTCACCATGCTGCTTGCCGCCGCCCTCGGTGTCGGCGGGTTCCTGCTCTTCGATGCCTGGCGGCCGGATGCGACGCCGGAATATCGGGACCCCGCAATCGACCACCTCGAACAACTGCCGCCGCTTCGCCTGTCCACCCTCGACGGCCGGGACATCGACGTCGGCCGCTGGACCGGCAAGGTACTGGTGCTCAACTTCTGGGCCACCTGGTGCCCACCCTGCCTGCGGGAGCTGCCCTTGTTCGACGAGCTGCAACGCAGCCATGCCGAGGCCGGCCTGCAAGTTGTCGGGATTGCCGTCGATCAGAAAGAAGACGTGGAAGGCTTCCTGGCCGAGCGTCCGGTCGGCTTCCCGATCCTGCTCGGCGACACGGACGCCATCGAACTGTCCCGGCGGTTGGGCAACCGGCTGCAAGGGCTGCCCTTCACGGCGATCTTCGACGCCGACGGAAAACGGGTCTACGGACACACCGGCGAGGTGACCCGCGCCATCCTCGACGAACACCTGACGCCTTTGCTGCCCCCTGCCCAGCGCAATCCAACGATCGAGCGGTAGCTCGAAATCGGAAGGTTCCACTCCGCCGTCGTTCCGGCAATCCCGGCTGGAATGATGGCCGGGATGACGGCCGGGTGGTTCGGGGCGAGGTCACTCTTCGCCAGGCGCGGGGGTGCTTTTCACCCGGCATCCGCCGCGAAGAAGCGCCGCACGTCTTCCAGCTCCCGCGAGCGGAGCATGGGGGGCAGGCTGTCGAGGAAGGCCCAACCGTAGCTCCGGCTCAACAGGCGCGGGTCGCATACCACCAGCACCCCGCGGTCCCGATCGTCCCGGATGAGCCTGCCCGCTCCCTGCTTCAGGGCGATGACCGCCTGGGGTAGCTGGAATTCCCGAAAGGGATTCCCGCCCCGGCGCCGCAGGGCGTCGATGCGGGCGGCGAGCACCGGGTCGCCGGGGGAGGCGAAGGGCAGCTTGTCGATGATGACGCAGGACAGGGCCTCCCCGCGCACGTCCACCCCCTCCCAGAAGCTCGCGGTCCCGAGCAGCACGGCGTTGCCCAGGTGCCGGAAACGCTCCAGCAGCTCGGCCCGCGGGGCGCTGCCCTGCACCAGCAGCGGATAGGTTACCCGCGGCTCGAGCGCGCGGGCGGCGGCGCGTAGGGCGCGGTGGCTGGTAAAGAGCAGGAAGGCCCGGCCGCGGCTGTACTCGATGATCGGCGCCGCCAGTTCTGCTACTGCGGCGTCATAGGCATCGGTGCCTGGGTCCGGCATTCCTCTGGGCACGAACCACAGGGCCTGGCGGTTATAGTCGAAAGGGCTTTCCCAGCGTTCCGTGCGGGCGTCTTCGATCCCGAGCCGACGGGCGAAGTGCTCGAATCCTTCTCCTACGGCCAGGGTCGCGGAGGTGAAGACCCAGGCCGCCGGCCGCCGTTCCCGCTGGGATTGGAAGATGTCCGCCACCTGCAGGGGCGTCTGGTGGA
The DNA here is from genome assembly GCA_020443945.1 of Candidatus Thiosymbion ectosymbiont of Robbea hypermnestra. Classification (GTDB taxonomy): domain Bacteria; phylum Pseudomonadota; class Gammaproteobacteria; order Chromatiales; family Chromatiaceae; genus Thiosymbion; species Thiosymbion ectosymbiont_B. The sequence goes on from JAIZWN010000139.1 coordinate 5,466, forward strand.
GCCGGAATCCGCGGCCCTGGGTCTCGTACCAGCGGATGTCTTCCGCCTCGCCGCCCTCCACGAGAAGGGTCAGGCGCTGGTCGAGCTCGGCGCCGCGGGCCAGGCAGCTGTCGAGCCCCTTGCCGCGTCCCTGCAAAGCCGCGAGGGCGGTGCGCAGATCGCGCAGCCGAGCGCGCGCCTCCTCCAGCGCCCGAACCGTATCCGGGTTCTCCGCCAACTCGCGCCAAGGCCCCCGCCGCGGCTCCTCGCCGAGGCACAGGCGCAGGTCGAGCACCCCGCGGCGCAGCTCGGCGGCGCGGTCGAGGAGTTCGGGCACATCCCCCGCCTCGCGCTGGTACGCAAGCTCCAGGTCCCGCGTCAGATCCAGGAGTTGGCGACCGCTGACCACCGTGCCGAAAAAGCTGGTCGCCACCTCCGGCAGTTGGTGGGCCTCGTCGACGATGAAGCAATCCGCGCCGGGGAGGACCTCGCCGAACCCCTCGTCCCGTAGCGAGAGGTCCGCGCACAGCAGATGGTGATTGACGACCACCAGCTCTGCTCCCTGGGCGCGACGTCGGGCCTCCACCAGATGGCAGCGGCCCCACTCCGGGCAGCCCTGGCCCAGGCAGTTGTCGCTATTGGAGGTCACCGCCGGCCACACCGGGGCATCCTCCGGCAGGTCCAGCTCGGCCACGTCGCCACTGGCGGTGACCGTGGCCCACTCCCGCACCATCAAGAGTTGCCGCCGCAGCCCCGCGGAGCGGTGCCGATGATCCTCCAGGGCCGCGTCCAGCCGGTAGCGGCACAGATAATTGCCCCGCCCCTTCAGCATGGCGATGCGTACCGGGACCTCCAGGACCTCGCGGACCAGGGGCAGGTCGCGCTGGAAGAGCTGATCCTGGAGGTTACGGGTGCCGGTGGAGACCAGGACCTTGCGTCCCGAGAGCAGGGCCGGGACCAGGTAGGCGAAGGTCTTGCCGGTACCCGTGCCAGCCTCGCAGATCAGGGTAGCACCGGCCGCCAGCGCGGCGGCCACCGCCTCCGCCATGGCCTGTTGCTGGGGCCGGTGGCGATAGCCCGCCAGGCGCTCGGCGAGCAGCCCCGCGGGGCCGAGAATCGCGTCGATCCGGTCCACCTGGCCGCCGGTCAGACCCACCAGCGCGCGTGGGGAATACCGCTACGCCCAAAGCCCGGATACAGGAATCCCGCGGGGACGGAAATCGACATGGCTGTTCCCATAGGTACTAGTACCCCATTTCACCTTATTTTTCACCCTCTTAAGCTCCCCAACCGCGCCCAGGCGAGAGGAGAGCACCGAGCGAGAGAGCAACGCCACGCCTGGCCTTGGCGCGGTTGGGG
>JAIZWN010000140.1 GCA_020443945.1 Candidatus Thiosymbion ectosymbiont of Robbea hypermnestra
CGCCCCTGGCGGGAGAGGGGTTGGGGAGAGGGGGAATCAATGGCTTCACTTCGATACGGTTAAGGACTCCATACCAAACAAAATCAATAGGTTGGTTTTTAGACAGCCTCTGAGTTTTCCCGGCATGATGCTCTTTTAATGCTTCATCTGCCAGGTCAGCTAAAAAATCTTCGGATTCGGCAAACAGAGAATCCCACTTTTTTTCCGCCAATAATTCATCCAGTAACCATCTTGCAAGCACATCCTGCTGTAAGTCCGGAAGTTTAGATGCTTCTGTAAATGCGCGTTCAAGTAAGTGTGTCATTCTGCTTTCCATTGGTTAATGGGCAACAAAAGATGTCGATCATTTTTTCTTGACGCTTGTCTTTCCTGAATTTCCGATGCCCGATCACGCGCTTACCAAACCAGCAAGCACCCTTCACAAAAAAATCCTGTTAATCCTGTACTATTGGACGAAAGCACGAACCACGAAGACGTGCTCAACTTTTCAGCAGGCTTCTGGCTCATTGATGCGGTTCGCGGTCGAGAGTTGGTGTCATCCTGCTACGGTATACCGCGCTCACCACATCCTACACTCCTGGTAAAGCGCGTAGGGTGGGTAGAGGCGCGGGCTCGGGTAGTGGGTTTCGGCGCGGTTAAGATGATTGGCATACCCAAAGTTCATTGGCGCGCCTCTACCCATCCTACCGTGCTATAGTTTTTGGATTTCTTCTATTGAAAGTTGGGTATATTTCACAATTTTATCTATTGGTTCTCCATCTGTTTTCATAGCCTTTGCCATTTCTATTCTTCCTTCCTCCTTACCCTCATTCCTGATTTTCTTCTTGAGTTTGTAAGGCAAAATCCAGCGTTCGCTTGCCTGGAGTTTTTTGAAGATACCGGACTCGACAAGGCTATGGTAGGTTTTGTCGCTGATGATGAGGTGGTCGGTCACTTCGACCTTGAGGAATTTGCCGGCCTGGATAAAATGGTCGGTGAGGTCTTGATCATCGGTCGACGGTGTCACGTTTCCACTGGGATGGTTGTGGATCATGATTACCTGCACGGCCAGCTTGTAGATGGCCATGCGGAAGGCTTCTCTGGGGTTGATGTTCGCCATGTTGGATGAACCCAGAGCAACCAACTCGATATAGAGGATTCTATTTTCTTGATTTAAACCTACCATCCAGAAGTGTTCTTGACCTTGGCCGATTTTATTTTCTCTACGGAGAATCTGGCGCATGATCAGATAGATGTCTTGTGCATCGTTTACGGTGATTTTTTGTTGCTTGCTTAGTTTGACTTCCATTACGGGGCCTCTATGGAATGCCTGACTATAAGTAGACCTCAAAAGCGACGTAGGAAGATATGTCGAAAGTGGGGCCTGATGTGTTTGCCGGTTCGCAGGTATCTGTGTCGGTAGTGGTTAAATTCATAGTGGCATGGTTGTGCGACTTAACGATTCGACCCCCACTGCTTTTGCCATCCCTGGCGCCTGGATTCCGGCAATCCCTGCCGGAATGACGGGGTAGGGATCGGCAGACTTCATCACTTAAAATTTAGCCACTACCTCTGTGTCTATTGCCGGTATATGGGATAAACCCGTCGGGTTCTGACATGGGAAATATTCCCTTTGCCGGAACGCGGGACTATAGGCTGGGGTGGGGTATGACTCAATGCCATTAAGTTAAGCCGTTATTCCGGCTGGGACGCGGGAATCTGCCGGTGCCAAGGATGGCCGGTTGCAGGAACCGCCGAGACTCACTTCAGGCACCGGCGCTCATTTTCTGTTACACCGAGAACAGACTCGGCGCTTGTGCGATGCTGCCGGTTTGCCGTCCCTGGACGGCTGGATTCCGGGGTCCCACCCGGAATGACGGCGAGGTGCCGGCTCACAGGTCTTTACGGACCCGATACTGCTTTGGGGGCCGACCTGCCGGCGGTTACGCAATCTTCCCGCCGAGAGAGGGGCTTTCAGGCTTAACTGAATGGCATTGCGGTATGACCCCTAGTGCCCCGTTTCCCTTTAGATTGCGGGTAACTCGCGTAGGATGCGGTGAGTGAAACGAACCGCATCAGTGAACCGATACGCAG
>JAIZWN010000141.1 GCA_020443945.1 Candidatus Thiosymbion ectosymbiont of Robbea hypermnestra
CGCTTCTTGAGTTTGTAAGGCAAAATCCAGCGTTCGCTTGCCTGGAGTTTCTTGAAGAGCCCCGACTCGACAAAGCTGTGATAGGCTTTGTCGCTGATGATTAAATGGTCGGTCACCTCGACTTTGAGGAATCTGCCGGCCTGGATAAAATGATCGGTGAGATCCTGATCATCGGTCGACGGCGTTACATTGCCACCGGGATGGTTGTGGACCATAATCACCCGAATGGCCAGCTTGTAGATCGCCATGCGGAAGGCTTCTCGGGGTTTGACGTTCGTCATGTTGGAAGCACCCAGAGCAACCAACTCGATATAGAGGATCTTGTTCGCCTGGTTCAAACCCACCATCCAGAAGTGCTCCTGACCTTGACCGATTTTATTCTCTCTCAGGAGAATCTGGCGCATGATCAGATAGATGTCTTCCGCACCGTTCACGGTGATTTTTTGTTGCTTGCTTAATTTGACTTCCATCGCGGGACCTTTTGTAAGAGGGATTAATGGTCAAATTCCGATTGTCATCCCTTGGGAGGGTTCAACCCCCTCTAATACTCTGTCTCACCTTACTTTGCAAGTTTATAACCGCCGTCGGCTTTGCGGTTTCTATTGATGGAGACCTTGAAAAATTGCTTCCTTGCGGCGCTGAGCGCCGCACGGCGGAACCCGCGCGTGCGCGGCTCCTACCGTCACCTGATCGAGAACCGGGGCCTGGAAAATCGACATCTATGCGGCTCTTGAAGATAATGAGCGGGCCGACTACCAACGCGGCGATCCCGAGGAGGCCAAGATCATGAGCCGATTTGCCGAGCGCCTCCGTGAGGAGGGGATGCAGCAAGGTAAGCACCAAGGCGACGCCTTGGTATCAGGGCGCCAACCGCGCCCGAAGTTCGGTGAATTACCCGATACGGTACAGCGGCATATCGAGCAGGCCAACGGGCAGACCCTGTTGTAGTGGTCCGAGCGGGTCCTCCCTCACCGCCGACCGTCTCGACGGGATTCCGCGCTGAACAAGCATCCACGCGGGCTGAGTCCTCGCGGAACCCGCGCGCATTCCAAGACAAAATAGATCAACGGCAGAGCTCCGAAAAAAATCGTGGCAAACAAAAACACCAAGCCCGAATGGGCACCGCAAGGCGCCGGCAGGGAATTTGCCGGCCGGGTCATGAGCGGCGTAGCGGGGGGGCATGACGGTATGCCGGGCAACCAGGATCGGACCGGCAGGACCGGCGTGCCACGCCGGCGCCGCCTCAGTGTGGACGAGTACGTGGACGGGGTAACGTCTGGCGACCGCAACATACTCGGCCAGGCCATCACCCTGGTGGAAAGCAACGCGCCCGCGCATCTGGAGCTCTCGCAAGAGGTACTGCGCCGGGTGCTTTCCCATACCGGGCGGTCCATTCGGGTCGGCATCACCGGCGTGCCCGGCGCGGGCAAGAGCACCTTCATCGAGACCCTGGGTATGCACCTGTGCGAGCAGGACCACCGGGTAGCGGTATTGGCCGTGGACCCGAGCAGCAAGGTGACCCGCGGCAGCATCCTCGGCGACAAGACCCGCATGGAGCAGCTCTCCCGCAACCAGCGGGCCTTTATCCGCCCCTCCCCCTCCTCGGGGACCCTGGGCGGCGTGACCCGCAAGAGCCGCGAGACCATCCTGGTCTGCGAGGCCGCGGGCTTCGACGTGATCCTGGTCGAGACCGTGGGCGTCGGACAGAGCGAGACCACCGTCCGCTCCATGGTCGATTTCTTCCTGCTGGTGATGATCGCGGGCGCGGGCGACGAGCTGCAGGGCATCAAGAAAGGCATCATGGAGCTGGCCGACGCCCTGCTGGTCAACAAGGCCGACGGCGACAACAAGCCCCGCGCCAAGGCCGCCCAACTGGAATACAACCGGGCCCTGCACTACTTGGCGCCGGCTACCGACGGCTGGCAGACCCGCGCCTATTCCTGTTCCTCATTGACCGGGGAGGGCATCCCCGAGCTCTGGGCCGTGGCCGAGGCATTCCACAAGCAGACCCTGGACTCGGGCGTCCTGGAAAAACGCCGGCGCGCCCAGACCCTGGACTGGGTCTATTCGATGGTCGAAGAACATCTGCGCGCCAGCTTCTTCCAACACGCGGGGGTCGAGCGGATTCGCGCCGAGATCGAGCACCAGGTCATGTGGGGGCGCCTCCCGCCCACCGCCGCGGTCCAGCGCCTCATCGCCGAGTTCGAGGGTAACCGCGATTGAAGAAACGGCAGAGTCCTGATTCTGTTGTTTCCGGGATTCAATTCAGAGCTAACCTGCTGCCGCGTATACGCGCATACAACAAAGTTACAAACACCCCCAACTGGGGGTTCACCCTATGGTTACCCGGGCGAAGCGCCGTTTGCCGACCTGGTAGACGTGGGTGGTCCCGGACGCGAAGCTCAGCGCGCGGTCGTCGATTTTCTCCCCGTCCACCCGCACGGCGCCCTGGCCGATCTGGCGCAGGGCCTCGGAGGTGCTTTTGACCAGCCGCGCGTCCTTGAGCAGATTGGCGATGGGCAGGCTGCCGCCCTCCCGCGGGGGGAGGGTAAGATGGGGCATGTCGTCCGGCAGCGCGCCCTTGCGGAAGCGGGCGATGAAGTTGTCTTGAGCGCGTTGCGCCGCGGCGGCGTCGTGGAATCGGGTGACCAGCTCCGCGGCCAGTCGGAACTTGATGTCCCGCGGGTTCTCGCCCGCGGCCACGGCCCGACGCCAGGTCTCGATCTCGCTCAGGGGGCGGGTGCTGAGAAGTTCCAGATAGCGCCACATCAGCTCGTCGGAGATCGACATGAGCTTGCCGAACATGTCCTGTGGCGCATCCGTGATGCCGATGTAGTTGTCCAGGGATTTAGACATTTTCTGCACGCCGTCCAGCCCTTCCAGGATCGGCAGGGTGATGACCACCTGGGGCTCCTGCCCGTAGGTCTCCTGGAGTCGGCGGCCCACCAGGAGGTTGAATTTCTGATCGGTGCCGCCGAGTTCGAGATCCGCCGGCCGGGCCGCCGGGGGGCCGCCGCTGGTGGACGAGGCCTCCACCCAAGCCGTGCAGTTGCAGTACACCCACGACGCCACTCGGGCCAATCGCGCCGCAACCGGGCGCTCCGGAGGAACGCCCCTGGAGGAGCAAATCTGCGCCAATTGCAGATATATCGGAGGCGATGAAGGTGACCTGCGGCGCCCCTGCGAGGTCTTTAACGGAAAGCTGGTGGCCGCCGGCGGCTGGTGCAAGAACTGGAGACCGCCGCAAGGGCGGGAGATTCCGGGTACGGCCTCGTGACCGGATAGGACATCAATCGGCATCCTATCCGTATCACCCCCGTTTTGCCCGTACGCTCAGGGCTGGCTCCCACGCTGGAACGTGGGAGCCAGTAAAGGTGGAGATATATCCGGGCAAGAGATCGCGCTCCGAGTACAGCGCATCCAGCCCGTTGGAGTTGCTCAAGCGCATCGGCAACTTTCTTGAGAATTTCGGGGGCGGTTATTATTCCCTGTGCGAGAAAGTTCTGAAACCCTTCCGACGACAGAGCGCGTCGCGTTCCGTCTCCTTGAGATCCTCGCGGATCATCTCGCGCACCAATTCCTCGAAGCTGATCTGGGGGGTCCAGCCGAGCTGCTGCTCCGCTTTGGACGGGTCTCCCAGCAGGGTCTCCACCTCGGTGGGGCGGAAGTAGCGGGGATCCACGCATACGACGCAGGCACCGGTTGCCTGATCGTAGCCTTTCTCGTCGACCCCGCCGCCCTCCCAGCGCACGGAGATCCCCACCTCGTCGGCGGCGGCGTCGACGAATTCGCGTACCGAGTGCTGCTCGCCGGTGGCGATAACATAGTCCTCCGGCTCTTGCTGCTGCAGCATCAGCCACTGCATGCGCACGTAGTCCCGGGCATGTCCCCAGTCGCGCTTGGCGTCCAGGTTGCCCAGGTA
>JAIZWN010000142.1 GCA_020443945.1 Candidatus Thiosymbion ectosymbiont of Robbea hypermnestra
CGCTTCTTGAGTTTGTAAGGCAAAATCCAGCGTTCGCTTGCCTGGAGTTTCTTGAAGAGCCCCGACTCGACAAAGCTATAATAGGTTTCATCGCTGATGATGAGATGATCGATGACTTCGACCTTAAGAAATTTGCCCGCCTGAATAAAATGATCGGTGAGGTCCTGATCTTCATAGGAAGGCATCACCCTTCCACTGGGATGGTTGTGGACCATAATTACCTGAATGGCCAGCTTGTAAATCGCCATGCGGAAGGCTTCTCGGGGTTTGACATTCGTCATGTTGGAGGAACCCAGAGCGACCAACTCGATATAGAGAATCTTGTTCGCCTGGTTCAAACCCACCATCCAGAAGTGTTCCTGACCTTGGCCGATTTTATTCTCTCTGCGGAGAATCTGGCGCATGATCAGATGGATGTCATCCGCATCGTTCACGGTGACTTTTTGTTGCTTGCTTAGTTTGACTTCCATTGCGATGCCTTTTATACGAGGGGGAAAGCGCGGTAGGATGGGTAGAGGCGCGGGCTCGGGTAATGGTTTTTGGCACGGTTTTTCCCGCGCCGAAACCCATCATCTGTTCTGACCAAGAACAGCGAAATTCGGGTGCTGTTCTGGGACTTTCTGGGACTTGTTGAAACTGGTCAATTTTGGAAACAGGGGGGAAAGGGGTCAGGTCTTGACCCGTGCCTCCAAGGGTCACGGATCAAAACCTGACCCCATTTCCGCACTTTTAGGCAGTCTCTAAGTATCCATGTCTATCAACAAGATCCTGTCTTTCCTGTCATGTGAGAGCCAACTACCACCTGTGCCTCCGGAAACCGTGAACCATCCGCGGTCTTTGCCTACAAAAAGCTTATCACCCTCGACCCGCAATTCACCATCCCATCTGTCGCCCAGGGCGATCTCACCGTGCTTTCTTATCAGGAGACGATCTCTATCCCAATTGATGACAGATTCATCCCAATCTACTCGGATTCCTTTGTCGTATTCGAAGGTAACAAACAGCAGGCCCTTAAAAACCCCGGAGCCACCTCCCCAATCAGATGTGTAAAGGATGTATAAACCGGATTCGGTCACTCCTACATACCGATATCCGAACTCTTCCTTGGCGCTTTGAATATAGATATAGGGATGCTGTCCATCAATCTGCCGAACATGCACCTCACCAAAGTATCGATTGCTTTCCTGGGAGTTCAACAGACCGATGGCAATGATCTGGTCCCCCTCATCACTCGGCCAGGTTGTCAAATCCTGCACAATTTTAGGGTGAATGTAGGGCGCATGCGTAAAGGAATAAGGAAAACGGTCTCGCGGCACATTCGCCGGCTCTGCAAATACGGGGCCTGCAAGATTCGCCACGACCAGTGCGGTGATTACGAATATGCAAACGCACAAGTGCTTCATCCCTTTCCTCCTCTTGAAGTGAAGCCATTGGTTCCCCCTCTCCCTGCCACCCCTCTCCCGCCAAGAGAATGTCGCAAAAGGCGACACCCGAAGCGGGCCAGGGATGGACCGCCATTTTCGACCGCGGTACGTGTCAGGTACGCGGTTGAAAATGAAAGAATCGGGAAATCGCCATTTCCCGATTCGCCAGTCGCAAAGCCCAGGGATGGGCTTTTGCGACATCCTCGCCAGGGGCGAGGGGCTTTTGGCTGGAGCGAGCCTAGCAGCTTGGGTAGGTTGGGGTGAAGTCGCCCCGACCGGGGCGACGAACCCCAACAGCTTTGGTTTGATCGGCCATTTGTTGGGGTTCGCAAGCTCACCCCAACCTACATTTCTCACCTGGACCACGTGGCATGGCTTGAGTTCTTAGACAGCCTCTTTTCAGCAGCTTCCTTTTTAGCGGCTTCGTTAAACCATTTTTTAACAAGCTCGTTCCGAGCCTTTGAGACTTGTGGGCGATTGGATTCTTTTGCTGTGGTAATCCAGTCCCGTTTTTCAATCGCCTTTTTCATGCGTGGAAATTTTGTAACAAATCCGTTCACACCAAGATTGAACGCCATATCCAGCATTGCCATTTTTGCTGTTTCCGGATATGAGTCAAACTTCGAACCTGTTTGGCGTATTCTCAAGCAATCTCTTGCCATGAATAACGGCCAGAATGGTGATTGTACAACCTTTGATTCTGTATATGAGGCGATAGCTATATACAAAACGCTCTCTGACATTCTTATCACCGATTTCCGGCACGATTCTCCCGATCAATGCCTGTTCCGGGATTTTACGAGATACGGCAAGTATTTTCGAAACAACAGCGCGCGCATAAAACTCAGAATCTCTCGCAATGTATTCCGCTATCGATTCGATATCTCCAGTTGCTTCCGGCGACCATTCTACTCTGTAGTCCATCGACTGAATTTCCTCTCCACGTCCGTTTGGCTTATGGTTCCTTCCACATCGGCGCGGTCGATGCCTCTACGTATTTTTTCAACCACATAGAGATGGTACTGGACATCTTCCAGCATGCATTCGTCCGGCAATTGATCGAGCAGCGACCTCACTTCCTCTTTTGCTGTACTCATATTCACCTCGTGATTTCCAGCTTTCACTAAACGGATATAAGACCATTCCGGCTTTCAGGTAACATTAAGACCTGAAAGCTAGGGGGCGTTCTCAATTCTCACAGTAGAGTAGAGGACAGGTTTCCCGTGTCCTTAGATTTGGCCTATCCGTTCC
>JAIZWN010000143.1 GCA_020443945.1 Candidatus Thiosymbion ectosymbiont of Robbea hypermnestra
AATCTTCGGGTTATGATTCCCGCTCGCCTGTTTGATCCCCCTCTCCCCGGCCCTCTCCCGGTGGGAGAGGGAGAGTAAAACCGTCGCTTTCGCGCTCTTCTTCCGGGCCTCTTACAGCCGGGTAGAACCGATACGCAGTCGATGCGGTTCGCTTCGCTCACTGCCCATCTACGGGAGCTACTAAAGCATCCTGTTAATCCTGAAAAATCCTGTTAATCCTGTCCTTTTAGAAGGTTGCGATGTGCTTCCAGCCGGATTGATGGGCACGCGGCGCTCTGGGCATTCGACCAGCCGCCGGGGTTTGGGAACCGCCGTGGCCTGACCGGAACGCTCGACCGGCCTGCCGGGCGCTCGCTTTGCCCATCCTACCCGACTTGCAGTGGAACGGAGTATCTACCCGGCTCAATCCGACCCTGTCGATAGAGGCAACAGAAACAATTCCGCGCGGACCAGGTTGTGCTCGACCAGCTTCGCATGGTAGCCGGATTTGGCCGCCCGATAGACCGCCAGGGCCCCGCGGAATGCCCCGACGGCCTCGGCCAGCAATTTCCGGCCCGATTCGCCCTCGGTGCGGATGCCCTGCTCCTGGAGCGCGATACCCAGGTTGTTCTGGGTCCTGGCCCATTGCTGGGGGAGCTGCGTGCGGGTGTAGACCTCAAGGGCCGCGCGGTAGGCGGCCACGGCCTTCGCCAGCAATTCCCGGCCCGATTCATCCTCGGTGCGGATGCCTTGGTTACGGAGCGCGATACCCAGGTTGTTCTGGGTCATGGCCCACTGCTGGGGGAGCTGCGTGCGGGTATGGATCTGGAGGGCCGCGCGGTAGGCGGCTACGGCCTCCGCCAGCAGGCGCCGGTCCGATTCGCCCTCGGTGCGGATGCCCTGCTGCTGGAGCGCAAGACCCAGATTGTTCTGGGTCATGGCCCACTGCTGGGGGAGCTGCGTGCGGGTGTAGACCTCAAGGGCCGCGCGGAATGCCCCGACGGCCTCCGCCAGCAATTTCCGGCCCGATTCGCCCCCGGTGCGGATGCCCTGCTCCTGGAGTGCGATACCCAGGTTGTTCTGGGTTGCCGCCCACTGCTGGGGGAGCTGCGTGCGGGTATGGACCTCAAGGGCCGCGCGGTAGGCGGCCACGGCCTCCGCCAGCAGGCGCCGGCCCGATGCGCCCTCGGTGCGGATGCCCTGCTCCTGGAGCGCGGTACCCAGGTTGTTCTGGGTTGCCGCCCAATCCTGCGGGAGCTGCGTGCGGGTACGGATCTGGAGGGCCGCGCGGTAGGCGGCCACGGCCTCGGCCAGCAATTTCCGGCCCGATTCGCCCCCGGTGCGAATGCCCTGCTCACTGAGTGCGGCGCCCAGGTTGTTCTGGGTTCCCGCCCACTGCTGGGGGAGCTGCGTGCGGGTGTAGACCCCAAGGACCGCGCGGTAGGCGGCTACGGCCTCCGCCAGGTGTTGCTGCACCGATGGTCCCGCCGCGCGAATGCTGATTTGATACCTTGTCTTGGCAAGGTCCATGGTGGTCTCGGCCCATTGGCGCGGCCGTTTTTCCCGGTCGAGATAGCCCAGGGCCTGCTCATAGGCCGTAAGCGCCTTCTCAAAGGCATAGTCGTTGTAGGCGGCGTCGCCGGCCAGCCGGTAGTCGCGGATGATTGCCTGGCGATATTCCCCCTGCCGTTGTTGTTCCTCCGCGATGCGTATTTGGCTCTCGCGCAGCCGTCGGGCATTGTGGCCGGCCGAGTCCAGAAAAAGCGCACTGGCCCGACCGAACTTCTTCTTGGCAAAGGCGGCCAGACCGAGCCTATAGGGATCCTCCTGCCTGTGCCGGATCTCGGCCGTCCAGCGCTCGATCTCCGCTTTGGCCTGCGCGGCGCTGAATCCGTATTGTGTCGCCCATTCCCGGATATAGCGCCCGAAGTCGGGGGGTTCCCGTTCCTTGTCGGTGCGCACCTGCTCCCTGGCGCGGGCCGCGGTGTCGGTGATGAATTTTTCGATGCGGTCGTCGGACCACCATTTCTTCGAGCCCAGGGGCAGCAGCCGGAGCTCGACCCGCCGGCGGTCGGTGGGTTCCGGAATCCGCAGTTGGCCGTCCAGCGGGTATTGGATGCGCCAGCCTTTCTTATGGACTTGCAGGGTGATCCGCTCCCCGGCGCGGAAGGCGTCCGGCAGGGGGAGAGCGAACAGCCCGCCGGCCTTGGTCCGCTTGCTGTCGCCGGTCTCTTCGAGGATAACCAGAATGCCCGCCGCCGGCGTTCGCTGGTGCTGTTCACCGACGAGTATCACCTTGCCCTTCAGCGTACTGCCGGCGGCGCCGGTCACGGGGAGCAGCAGACATATCCATAGCAGGGCCGCCGTAAGGGGATGCCTCATGGCGCGTTCTCCTCGAGGTCCAGATCCAGGCTGTGATTGCCCAGGGTCGCGTATTGCTCGTGGATTCGATAGCCGGCCTTGCGGGCCATCAGCTCCACGCTGCTCTGATCGGGCCCTGCCACCTGTATCTCGAAGCGCCCGAATTGGTTGCTTTGCCCGGTAACGCCGTAGGCCGGCAAGGCGACCTGAACGTTCGCGAGGGGCTCGCCGGTCCTCCCATCGCGGACGGTGCCGGCAAGGATCTGGAGGCGGCTGGGTGGAGCGCTGGGCTCGCTCTCGGTTTGCACGGGCGCCAGCGGGCTGGGTGGAGCGCTGCTGGGCTCGCTCTTGGTTTGCACGGGCGCCAGCGGGCTCAGCCACCAGAGCAGGACCAGGACGAACAGGGCCGCCCCACCGCCGGCGCGGATCTTCAGCCCGCCGAAACGGGAGGGCAGGGCATCGGCGTGCAGGTCGATCTCCCCACCCAGGAACCAACCGAAGAGCCCGGCCAGGAGGGCGGCGCAGAGTCCCAGGATGTAGTGCTTGTAGTCCGGCAGTACCGGGGGCGCGAAGAAGAATACGGCAAACAGGAAGGCCAGCAACAGGCCGCCGAAGAGCCAGACGGCGAGGGATTGCTGCACGGACGACGGACCCCGCGGGGGTTCGCGCGGGGATTGCGCTCGCGTGCCGTCCGGTTCTTTCGTTTCGCGCTGCATCCAATCCTCGATGGGCGCCGGCCCTGTGTGGATGTTGTAATTTTGTGATCCGTGATGCTTGAATCCGCAGATTACGCAGATTACGCGGATTCTCGCCGATGAAAAAACGCAAATCGGTGAAAATCGGCGTAATCTGCGGATAACAATGACAATAATGGTTTTTTGTGCTCGTTCCTATGTTCCAGCGTGGGAGCTGGAAAAAATAGTACAGGATTAACAGGATTTTGCAGGATTAACAGGATTTTTCTTCGTTTTGGTCGGCGCTACCGGGCACGAAAGCTCAAAGCAAAAAATCAAGTATCCTGTCAATCCTGAAAGATCCTGTTGATCCTGTCCGAAGGAGTTGCCGTCCCTGGCGTCGGCAGGTTCCGGCGTCCCCGCCGGAATGACGGGTCAGCAGTTACCGCGAATCCGGCTCAAGATGAATAAAGAATCGGCCACCGCTAAGCATACGCCCGTGATGGCGCAGTATTTGCGCATCAAGTCGGAGTATCCGCAGGCGCTGCTTTTTTACCGCATGGGGGATTTTTACGAGCTTTTCTTCGAGGATGCGGAGCGGGCCGCCCGCCTGCTGGATATTACCCTGACCAAGCGCGGTCAGTCCGCCGGCCGGCCGATTCCCATGGCCGGCGTTCCCTATCATGCGGTGGAGACCTATCTGGCCAAGCTGGTGCAGCAGGGGGAGTCGGTCGCGATCTGTGAGCAGATCGGGGACCCGAGCCGCTCCAAGGGGCCGGTGGAGCGGGAGGTTGTCCGCATTGTCACGCCGGGCACCCTGACCGACGAGGCCCTGCTTCAGGAGCGCCGGGATAATCTGTTGGCGGCGGTCTGCGCCGGCGCGGACGAGGCCTGCGGCCTGGCCTGGCTGGAGCTTTCCAGCGGCGGTTTTTCGGTGCTGCAGGCGCCGACGCTGGAGGCCCTGGGCAGCGAGCTGGCGCGGTTGCGGCCTTCCGAGGTCCTGTTCGCGGAGGATAGCCGCCTGCCCGCCGCTCTGGATCTGGAGGGCAGTATTACCTACCGCCCGGTGTGGCATTTCGATCCGGACAGCGCCCGGCGTCTCCTCTGCGAGCGGTTCGGCACCCGTGATCTGACGGGGTTCGGGTGCGCCGAGCTGCCCCTGGCGGTGGGCGCCGCCGGCTGTCTGTTGCAGTATGTGCAGGATACCCAGCGCAGCCGTCTGCCCCATATCCGCGGCCTGGGCACCGAGCATCGGGACGATGCGCTGATCCTGGATGCCGCCACCCGCCGCAATCTGGAGATTCTGACCAGCCTGAGCGGCCGACCCGAGCATACCCTGGCGGGGGTGATGGACCGCACGACTACGGCCATGGGCAGCCGTCTGCTGCGCCGTTGGCTGGGCCGCCCCCTGCGCGATCGGGAGGGCATCCGTCACCGCCACGCCGCCGTCGAGGAGCTGGGCGCGGGCGATGCCTTCGCCCCGGTGCAGGAGGAGCTGGCCGGGATCGGGGATCTGGAGCGCATCCTGGCCCGCGTGGCCCTGGGCTCGGCGCGACCGCGGGATCTGGCGGTGTTGCGGGATTCGCTGGCGCGGCTGCCCGCGCTGCAAGGGACCCTGGAGCCCTTGTCGTGCCCCCTGTCGCGGGAGCTGTCCGAGACGGTGGGGGTCTTTCCCGAGGTGGTGGCGCTGCTGCAAGGGGCCATTATCGAGAATCCGCCGGTGCTGATCCGCGACGGCGGCGTGCTGGCGTCCGGCTATGATCGGGAGCTCGACGAGCTGCGGGATCTGTCGGCCAATGCCGACCGGTTTCTTCTGGACCTCGAGACGCGGGAGCGCGAGCGCACGGGTATCGCCAATCTCAAGGTCGGCTACAATCGGGTCCACGGCCATTACCTCGAGGTGAGCCGCGGCCAATCCGGGAAGGTCCCGGAGGACTATGTGCGGCGCCAGACCCTGAAGGGCGCCGAGCGTTATATCACCCCGGAGCTCAAGCGGTTCGAGGAGCAGGTACTCAGCGCCCGGGAACGGGCGCTGGCCAGGGAGAAGGCGCTGTACGAGGAGCTATTGCAACGGCTGACGCACTGGCTGTCGGAGCTCCAGGCGGCCGGGGTCGGCATCGCGACCCTGGATGTGCTCTGCAACCTGGCGGAACGGTCCGGGACCCTGAACTGGGCGCGGCCGGAGCTGACCGAGGAGCCGCTCATCGAGATTGTCGACGGCCGCCATCCGGTGATCGAGCAGACGCTCGAGGCCCCCTTCGTGGGCAATGGGGTGCAGTTCGGCGAGGACCGACGCATGCTGGTGATCACCGGACCCAATATGGGCGGCAAGTCCACCTTCATGCGGCAGACGGCCCTGATCGTGCTCATGGCCTATTGCGGCAGCTTCGTGCCCGCCCGCGCCGCCCGGCTGGGGCCCGTGGACCGCATCTTCTCGCGCATCGGCGCCGCGGACGATCTGGCCGGCGGGCGTTCGACCTTCCTGGTGGAGATGGAGGAAACGGCCAACATCCTGCACAACGCGACCGAGCACAGCCTGGTGCTGATGGACGAGGTGGGTCGCGGCACCAGCACCTTCGACGGCCTCTCCCTGGCCTGGGCCTGCGGCAGCGAGCTGGCGACGCGCAACCGCGCCTTCACCCTGTTCGCCACCCACTATTTCGAACTCACCACCCTGTCCGAGGAACACCCCGGAATCGCCAATCTGCATCTGGACGCCGTGGAGCACGGGGACTCCATCGTCTTCCTCTACGCGGTCCGCGAGGGCCCGGCCAACCAGAGCTACGGGCTCCAGGTCGCCCGCCTGGCCGGGGTCCCCGCCGGGGTTGTCGAGCGCGCCCGCACCCGCCTGCGCCAGCTCGAAGACGACGCCCAACGCCACACGGAACGCACCGTCGACCATCAGCTTTCCCTGTTCCCGCCGGAGTCCCCGGCATCCCCGGCCCCACTGGAGTCCCCGGAGCCGCCGGCACCCCCGGAACCGCCGGAGCCGCCGCCGAGCCCGGCTCTGGAAGCCCTGCGGGAACTGGACCCGGACGGGCTCTCGCCGCGGGAGGCCCTGGACACCCTCTATCGGCTGCACGCCCTCGCGAAAGGGTAGTGTTCTAACTTTGCTGTTTCCGGGATTCAGTGCATATCGCCAAGGAGAACAAAGTTACGGCGCCACCGCTGACAGGTCGAGCCATTCTTCGTGGTTCGTGCGGTCTTCCAATCGTACAGGATTA
>JAIZWN010000144.1 GCA_020443945.1 Candidatus Thiosymbion ectosymbiont of Robbea hypermnestra
TGCGCTCACGCGCCTCGCGGCTGGCCGCTTCTCGCCGCGCTGAGAGCGAAAAATAAGGTGAAACGGGGCACTAGGATAGCAACAGGTACGGTGACCGCGAGGGTCCGAGGTATGGGCAAATTCATCGCCGCTCTGCTGCCCCTGGGGCTGTTCGCCGCCCTGGCCGTTCTGCTGTTCAGCGGGCTGCTGCGCGACCCCCGCGCCATCCCCTCGACCATGATCGACAAGCCGACGCCGGCGTTTTCGCGTCCGAACCTTCTGAATCCCTCCGAATTGGTCACCCAGGAGGCACTACGAGGCGATGTCACCCTGGTCAATGTCTGGGGTACCTGGTGCGTCAGCTGTCGCCAGGAACATGCGCAGCTGGTGCGCCTGGCCAGGGAGGGCATCCGGATCCTCGGCTTCAACTGGCGGGACGAGCGGGCCCAGGCCATCGCCTACCTGCGCACCCGCGGCGACCCCTATGCCGTCACCGCCATGGTGGGGGATCGGGATCCGCTCATCGTCGACTGGGGCGTGGTAGGCGCCCCTGAGACCTTCTTCATCGACCGCGAGGGCACAATCCGCTACAAGCACACGGGGCCCATCACCCCCGACATCTGGAAGGATCGTTTGCGCGCCGTCTATACCACCCTGCAATCCAAGAGTGATTGAAAGCCTGTCTAAAGATGACTTTTTCTACCGTTTCAAACATCACCACTACCCGCAAGCGGAATCCGGGCCGCCTGCTTTATCCGCTCGCCCTGCTCGGCATTCTGGCGCCCCTGGTCGCGGGTGGTTACACCCTCGAACAATTCAAATTCGATACCCCCCGAGAGGCCGCCGAATTCCGTGAGCTGCTCGGCGAGCTGCGGTGCGTCGTATGCCAGAACGAGACCCTCGCGGTCTCCCAGGCGGATGTCGCCCAGATCATGCGCGAAGAGGTCTACCGGCTGGTCCGGGAAGGCAAGGACGAAACCCGGATCAAAGACTATCTGGTGGACCGCTACACCGACCATGTGCTCTACGACCCGCCCCTCAAACCGACCACCTACCTCCTCTGGTTCGGTCCCTTCCTGCTCGTCGCGGTGAGCACCTTCTTTCTGATCCGCGCCCTGCTGCGCAAGCGACAAACCCCGGATCGGGCGCTCTCCGCATCGGAACAGCAACGGCTGCGGGAGCTCCTCACCTCCACGGCCTCGGATCGGGATACGTCCCATGGATTAGCGAAAGGGAATCGGATGGACAAACCGGAATCAGAAAGAGAAAACGACCAATCACCATGAACACCAGAAAACTCATCAGCTTCGACTGGGCGCTGAAGCGCCTGCTGCGCAGCAAGGCCAACCACGAGGTCCTGGAAGGCTTCCTGTCCGAGCTGCTCAAGGACGACATCACCAT
>JAIZWN010000145.1 GCA_020443945.1 Candidatus Thiosymbion ectosymbiont of Robbea hypermnestra
TGCGCTCACGCGCCTCGCGGCTGGCCGCTTCTCGCCGCGCTGAGAGCGAAAAATAAGGTGAAACGGGGCACTAGGATCGCGCCGAAGTCCAAGTCGTGCGTGAGCACTACATAGTCGTTGGTGCGCGCGTAGGCCATAATTTCCGTGTCCGGGGCCTCGGCCGCACCGAGCGTCGACCAATGCGCTGCCCTGATGCCGGCGTCGGTCAGCAAGTTCACCCACCGCGGCGACAGGTTCATATCAACCAGCAGCTTCATGCACTGACCAGCGCGATTTCGCGCTCTTCGGCCCGCCACGCGGCATAGCGCAACGCCTGTATAATGTCTTCGTGCTCCAGGTAGGAATAGTCGGCGAGGATGTCTTCGACGCTATGGCCCGCACTGATCTGGCCGACAATCATGCCGACCGTGACCCGCATGCCACGGATACACGCTTTGCCGCCCATCCTATCGGGCTGTTGGGTGATACGATCGAGCCGTCCCATATGTCCCTCTTTTCTTGGTTTTCGTGACGTTCGTAGTGGGCTTCGGTGGTTTCTCTTACTGGGTAAGGGTCATGGTTTAACCGGTTATCCAAATCGCCGGATTCGACCCGGGGGCACCTTGAAAAATCCAAGGTCCCCCCGGAAGACCTTGCCGGCGATCAGCTTGTGCGCTCCAGTCCGTCCAGCATCCCGGAATCGATCAAATCATCTACCTCCACGGAGAGTGCGGACGCGAGCTGCGCCAGGGCCGCGACCGAGCCTTGCTTGCGCCCGGTCTCGATCTGCGAGAGGTAGGTTTTGTCGATACCGGCTCTCTGTGCCAGTGCGGCTTGTGTGAACGCTCTGTGCTCACGCCAGACACGCAGGGGTGAATCGCCATTTACAAGGCGCTGCATCACTGCATGCGGCACCGTCTCTCCGGCATCGGCCATGGCGGCGTCGTAGGCCCGGATGTCACGCATCTGTTCCGACAGCCGGGCCATCTCTTCATATTCCTCGCAGGGTATGACTGCGTACTCGGGTACGCCATCGCGCTCGATGATCTGAACGTTCGCGTTCATTTATAAATGTCTCCTCGGGGGCCGATGTCGAGCACCATGACGACCAGCCGATCGACCTCGATGCGGTAGATCGCCCGCCATTTGCCGATTCTGAGCCGATAACCGTCTCGCCCGACTAAGTACCTTGTATCGAGGTCGCTACGTGATGGGTCCAGGGCCAACAGCTCGAACGCGGAGAGAAATCGACTTGCCAGCGGCTTGGGCATTCGCGTCAACATCTTGCGTGCCGGACGTCGATATTCGATGTTGAACATGCCGAGAGCCTAGCTCGATGTTGACCTATGGTCAAGTGATGGCACCACCGCTGACAGGTCGAGCCATTCTGCGTGGTTCGTGCTGTCTTCCAATCGTACAGGATTAACAGGATTTGCAGGATTAACAGGATGTTTTTACGATGGGTAATCTACGGACCAAGAACCGCGAACATCCGTGAGTTCAAAGCGCTTGAAACGGTTCCGCGGGCGGCGGAAATTCAGTTGGTCAATGACTTGGTCGCAACGGGAACCGACAGCGGACCAGGGGTCAATTTTGGACACAGTGTCACCGTGCGGCGAACGTTCAGAACCCACAAAAAATAATCCTGTTAATCTTGAAAATCCTGTGAATCCTGTCCTAT
>JAIZWN010000146.1 GCA_020443945.1 Candidatus Thiosymbion ectosymbiont of Robbea hypermnestra
TCCAGCGTCTTGAAATCCTGGCCGCTGGAGCGGCCCGATTGCGTTCCCACGCCGGAGCGTGGGAACGAGAGGGAAAAATAAGGTGAAACGGGGCACTAGCTTTGTGGTTTCCGGGATTTGGCGTAGAGACCTCCCCTCACCGTCATGGTTATCCGCGGATTACGCCGATTGTCACAGATTTGCGTTTTTCATCGGCGAGAATCTGCGTAATCCGCGGATTCAAGCATCACAGATCACAAAATTACAACACTACCCAAGTCCGGACGCTCCAGCGTCCTGAAATCCTGGCCGCTGGAGCCTGGGAACGAGCGGCGTCGTCCGGGAATGGCAAACCGATGGCATCCCAAGGGGGATGGTTTCTTATGGGAAATGAGCGCCGGTACCGGGAGAGGGCATCGGTGGTCCCAGGGATTTGCAGGGTCCGCTGTGCGGACCGTCCAAATGTCAACGCCCCTCGTCAGGTAGGCACGGCCTGCCCCCTGCAAAGCGTCGAATGCCGAAAGGCAGGGGGCAGGCTGTGCCCACCGGACAATAGAATTACACTACCATCCCTGAGAACGAATCAGAGGTCCTGTTCATGCCGTCACTCAGCGCATCGGTGTTTGATTGGTTGTTACTCCTTTTGCTCGTGGCCGCCAGCGCCATGGCCTTGCGGGCCCTTTATGTCTGGTGGAAAAGGAATGGCTATACCCGGGAACGCTTTGCCTTTGCCGGCTTCTTCACCCTCCTGGGTTTCGGGACCTTGATCCTGGGCAGCCTGTCGATCAACAGGTCCATAATCGACGGCCTGCTGTTTGCACTGCTCAAACCCTTCGGATCCATCCCCCAATCCGCGTCATCGTCCTTGACTCCCCTGGAGGCCGTGTTGTTCGCGGCCTTATTCGTCGGTCTGATTTGGGCCTATGTCCGGGTCTTTACCGCCTGGACCGGCCTCAAGAGCCGGGCGCAGCACGAGCAGGAGCAGAACCGCGAGGCCGCCAGTGTCTTGCGGGACATCAAACTGCTGCTCAATCGCCGACCGGAGGACCGGGAACAACGGGCGCCCTACCAGGGGGATACCCAATCTGATCAAGACGTTCTGGAACGGCCCGAGTCCCTGACCTGGCACGAACGGGCCCGCAAATTGTGGCTCTTGCGCCACCGCGGCTATGGATTCGATGGCGAATACGACCCGGCGCGCAACTGTTGGCTGGGGGAGGAAAAGCACACAGGCGCCTTGGCGGTGCTGGCCTGTTACCAGGAGGCCCCGCCAGACCCGTCCGCATTGGCGGACTATGCACGCAGGGTCGCCAAGCACCAAGAACGCACCGAGATCGAGCTGATCCTGGCGGTGAAAAACCACGGCCCCAGGCCAAAGGCCCCCGCGGATGCGGATTACCGCTTGATCCACACCCATGAAGCGGAGCTGCTGGCGGATCTGGTGGATTTCTCGAACTACTTCGCCGACATCCGCAAGCGTGTCGAAGACAACAAGCTGGTGGACAGCAATTTGACCCTGCAAGACACCTACACGCCGTCCCGTTGTCTCCTGGAAAACGAATTCCGGGATCATACCCTGGAGGGGTTCATCGACGGCTGGTTGCAGGACGACAGCACCCAGCATCAATTGGCGCTCCTGGGCGAATACGGCCAAGGCAAGAGCACGGCCTCACTCCTGCTCTGTTATCAGCTCATCAAACAGCGCAATGAGCACCCCGATACGCGAATCCCGATTCTGATCGAGCTGCGGGGCAAGAATCCGCGCACCCTGACGCCGGAGGAGCTCCTGGCGACCTGGGCCTATCACTACCACATCGACACTCAGGCCCTGCTGCATCTGCACATGGCCGGACGCTTGTTGTTGATCTTCGATGGGGTTCGACGAGATCGATCTCACCGGCGATACCGAATCCCGGATCGCCCACTTCCGCACCCTCTGGCGTCTGAACTATCCACAGGCCAAGATCATGGTCACCGGGCGGCCCAATTTCTTTCTCGACAACCGGGAGCTCGAGCGCGCCCTGGGCGATGCGGAACAAACCCATACCCTGCACCTGGCCCCGTTCGATCTCGACCAGATTAACCATAGCCTGCGCGAAGCGGACCCCTCCACCCGCAAGGAGATCCTCGAGCTGGCGCGGCAGGACGGGAAATTCCGCGAGGTAGTGGCGCGGCCCTCCTTATTGTATGTGGTGTCCGTACTCTGGCGGCGCGAGAAGCTATCCGAGCGCCGCCGGATCAATTCGGCCCTGGTGATCGATCTCTTCATCCGCCAAACCCTGAAACGCCAGCAAGAAAAGCAGGACGAGCGTTCCTTTATGGTGCTGAACAGTGCCGAGCGACACTATTTCATGACCGGCATCGCCGCCTACATGGCGGCCAAACAGCTGCCCAATCAGATCGATGGCCGCCGGTTGGAGGAAGCGGTAGGCCGGTTGGTCGATGCAATCCCCGATGCCGTGTCCCAAAGCGTAGGGGCGAGGGAGCAGAACGAGGACCCCCGTCCGCTACGCAGCCAGGCACGCCTCAACTGGCAAACCGGGCGCACCGACATCATGCACAGAATCAATACGGACGTGCGTGCCAACACCTTGCTGGTGACGGACCCGAGCGAGGACGGACATTTTAAGTTCGCCCATAAATCCTACCTGGAGCTCTTACAGGCCCAGACCATCAGCCGCTTGTTCGCGACCGACCCGGTGGAACAACGCACTGGACACTCCATTGCCAATACCTGGAAGCTGGGCATCGATGATTTACAGAACTCGGACGAGGCCATGGGCTTCCTCGCCAAGCTCTTGCAGGAAACCCTGCATGAGCGGGGGATCTCCGAAGACCCGGCGGTGGCAAAGGGTCTCTGGGACGTTCTGGTGAGCGGTAAATTGCCATCCCGATGGACAATTGCCGGCTTATTCAAAGCCCGCTGGATAGCGGCGGCCAGCCGCCTGGCCGGTCGCTTGGTCAGTTGGTTTGGTGTGGAAAGAAAGGAAAATTCGGCTGTCGGGGTATCCACAGGCTTAACGGCATTCGCATTTGCAATTGCAGGCGCAATCGCATTCGCAAGCACAGGCGTAATCGCAAGCGCAGGCACATTCGCAAGCGCAGGCACAGTCTTAGGTATAGTCGCAGGCGCAATCGCAGTCGGCACAGCCGCAGTCATGGGCACACAGCTATTAGTCGAAGGATCCGGCTGGCTATGGCAGGAGGCCTTGTTGCTCACGCTTCCAAGTACGGCGACTGGTCTATTGCTTTTCCTGGTCGTGGGTCTGGCAATCGACTTTTTGAAAGACCGAAGAACAAGGCTTTTTAAGCGCCTGCGTTTATGGTATCGGGCCTGTCGGGATCTAAGTCTGCCGTCCGGCACGATCAGGAAAACCGCGGGCAAGGGCATGGCGAAATTGCTGGAAGATGCAGAGGCAAGACGTGCAGAGGAAGAACGCAGGTAAAGCAAAGCCGGGAATGCCGGGGATCTGTCGTCCAGGGCGACCGAGCACACCGCCGGCAAGGGCATGGCGAAATTGCTGGAAGATGCGGAGGCAAGACGTGCAGAGGAAGAGCGCAGGTAGAGTAAAACCGGGAATGCCGGGGAGCTGGATCTGTCGTCCGGGGCGACCGAGCAAACGGCCCGCAAGGGCATGGCGAAATTGCCGGCGGATGCGGAGGCAAGACGTACAGAGGGAGAACGCAGGTAGAGCAAAACCGGGAGTGCCGGCGCTCCCCGCCAGCGTAGTCGACGGCCCTGCTTTCCTATACTCAATGTGAATCCACCGCCGGATTCGCTGGGCGCGCTCAGCTTTGCGCATCCGACAAGCTTGGTACCTGCCTCGGATTTTGAGCAAATAGCCATTGGTCCGCACAGCGGACCCTAGGGGACGTTCTCAATTAACCGAATCCCCCGAAAATCAAACACAGCAAACCCATACACTTGTCGGTGGGTCACGCCGACGCGGTGTTCTCACACCAAGCCACCAAGCCACGAAGAATTCTGCCGTGGTCTCGGACGGCTCTTGGCGTTGCCGGTGCCAC
>JAIZWN010000147.1 GCA_020443945.1 Candidatus Thiosymbion ectosymbiont of Robbea hypermnestra
AGTGAACCGATACGCAGTCGATGCGGTTCGCTTCGCTCACCACATCCTACGGGAGCTACCTGAAATAGAAACTGAAACTAGGTACTAGGATCAGGGGGTCGGGTTGGCACGGTCCAGTCGGCGGTAGCCGATGGCTTCGCTCAGATGGGCGGTTTCGATCCGGCGGTCACCCACCAGGTCGGCGATGGTGCGCGCTACCTTGAGCACCCGGTGGTAGGCCCGAGCGGAGAGCCCAAGCTGTTGGAGCGCCTGGTTCATGAGGCGACGGCCGGTTTCTTCCAGCGAGCAGGTGCGGTCGATCTCGCTCGGGGTGAGCAGCTGGTTGGGCTTACCGGCGCGCTGGAGCTGGCGCTCACGCGCCCTTTCCACCCGCATGCGCACTTGGTCGCTGGTTTCTACTCCTTCCGCTACGGGCGCGCCGAGGCGATCCACGTCTACGCGCGGCACCTCCACATGCAGGTCGATGCGATCCAGCAGGGGTCCCGAGATCCGGGCGCGGTAGCGTGCCACCTGCTCGGCGGTGCAGCCGCAACGCGCGCCGGCATCCCCCAGGTAGCCGCAGGGGCAGGGGTTCATGGCGGCCACGAGCTGGAAGCGGGCGGGGAATTCGGCCTGGCGGGCGGCGCGGGAGATGTGGATGTGACCGGATTCCAGGGGCTCGCGCAGTACCTCCAGTACCCGCCGGTCGAATTCCGGGAATTCGTCGAGGAACAGAATCCCCTGATGGGCCAGGGAGATCTCCCCCGGACGTGGGTTGCTGCCGCCGCCGACCAGGGCGACGGCCGAGGCCGTATGGTGGGGGGCGCGGAACGGGCGCCGGCGCCAGGCTCGCGGCTCGAAGGGCTCGCGTCCGCTCACCGAACGCACGGCGGCCGTCTCCAGCGCTTCGCTCTCGGTCATGGTCGGCAGGATGCCGGGCAGGCGATTGGCGAGCATGGACTTGCCGGTACCCGGCGGTCCGAGAAACAGGAGGCTGTGGCCGCCGGCCGCGGTGATTTCCAGGGCGCGCTTCGCCTGCTCCTGACCCCGGACCTCCGCCAGGTCCGGGTATTCGGCCGCGGACGAGGGCGCCGGGTCCCGGCGTGCGAACGGGGGCAGTGGGGCGGCGCCGTTGATGTGCTCGCAGACCTCGAGCAGGTGTTCCGCGGGATGGATGGCAAGATCGCTCACCAGGGCCGCTTCTTCCGCGTTCGCGCGCGGCAGGATGAGCGCCCGGCCTGCCTCCCGCGCCGCCAGGGCCACCGGCAGGACTCCCGCCACCGGGCGCAGGCTCCCCGAGAGGGCGAGTTCCCCGAGGAGTTCTAACCGGTCCAGGGGGGCGCGTTTGAGCTGGTCGGATGCCCCCAGAACCCCCAGGGCGATGGGCAGGTCGAAACGTCCGCCTTCCTTGGGCAGGTCCGCCGGGGCCAGGTTGATGGTCACCCGGCCGGCCGGAAACCGGAAGTGGCTGTTGAGCAGGGCGCCGCGAACCCGGTCTTTGCTTTCCCGGACCGCCGGCTCGGGCAGACCGACGATGGAGAGCGCCGGCAGACCGCCGGCCAGGTGCACCTCTACGGTGACGGCCGGGGCCTCGATTCCCTCGCGCCCACGGCTGTTGAGGACACAGAGGCTCAAGTGGCTTCGGCGGGTGGTTCGTCCGGGGTCGGGTGTTTTTGCGGTTCCTCGCCGGCGTCGAGCCGTTGCTCGAGCGCCGCCACTACCGCTTCGAGCCGCTCCAGCTTCTCGCGCGTGCGCGCGAGCACCGCCGTCTGGACGTCGAGCTCCTCGCGGGTGACCAGATCCAGCTTGGCCATCCCTCCTTCGAGGAAGGCCCGCAGATTGCGCTCGACGTCTTCCTGCAAGGCCTGCAAGCCTTTGGGAAGACTGCCGGAGAGACGCTGGGTGAGATGATCGAGATGTTCGGGAATCAACATGGAAATCGAAAACCCTCGCTGTTGGTTACCGATGTGGGATTATATACCTCTTACCCATCCTGTAGGGTCGGGTAGTATTCTGGGATTCGACACGTTCCACCCGCCGAGGAGAGCCCAGCTTGATACTGACCCTCGATAAGTTCCGCGCCTGGGAGAATAAGTGCGTCACCCTGCTCGGCATGTCCGGGGTCGGGAAGACCCATCTCTCGACCCTGCTGCAACGCTGGGATTGGTTTCACTACTCGGGCGATTACCGGATCGGCACCCGTTATCTGGACGAGCCCATCCTGGATCTGATTAAGAGCCAGGCCATGCAGGTGCCTTTTCTCAGGGATCTGTTGCGGCGGGATTGGATCTTTGTGCGCAACAACATCAAGGTGGACGACCTGGGGCCGGTGTCGAGCTTTCTCGGCAAGCTCGGGAATCCGGAGCGCGGCGGGCTGCCGCTCGGCGAGTTCAATCGCCGTCAGGCCCTGTATCGGGATGCGGAGATCCGGGCCATGATGGACTTGCCCGAGTTCGTGCGTAAGGCGCGGGAGATTTATGGTTACCGCAATCTGGTCAATGATGTCGGCGGCAGTCTGTGCGAGCTCGAGGCGCCGGGGGTGATCGATTTGCTCGCTCGCCACAGCCTGATTCTCTACATCCGGGTTCCGACCGGGGACGAGACCCTGCTCATCGAACGGGCCCAGGCCGATCCCAAGCCCCTGTATTACCGGCCGGAGTTTCTGAGGGCCGCGATCGGGGAATATCTGAAGCTCCAGCGTTTGGAGTTCGTGGCCGAGATCGATCCCGACGATTTCACGCGTTGGGTCTTTCCCCGGCTCTTCCACGCGCGGGTTCCCAGATACGAGGCCATCGCCCGCCCGCACGGCTATAGGGTCGATGCCACGGAGGTGGGCCGGGTGCGTGACGAACGCGATTTTCTGGATCTGCTCGAACAAGCCATCGCCCGCCGGGAGACCTGAAATGCCTATCGTCGCCCACACGGATCTCCCCGCCTTCGAGCAGCTGCGCCGGGAGGGCCAGGTTATCCTGGACCCGGACCGGGCCCTGCAGCAGGACATCCGCGAGCTGCACATCGGGCTCCTGAACATGATGCCGGACGCGGCCCTGGCGGCTACGGAGCGACAGTTTCTGCGCCTCATCAACGGGAGCAATCGGATCGCTCAGTTCTATGTCCACCCCTTCACCCTCGAGGAGCTGCCGCGGTCCCCCACGATTCAGGCGCACATCGACCGCTATTACCAGGATTTCGACCAGATCCGGGCCGAGGGACTGGACGCCCTCATTATTACAGGCGCCAATGTGAGTCACCCCAATCTGGCGGACGAGTCCTTCTGGATGCCTCTGATCGAGGTCCTCGACTGGGCCATCGAGCAGGTCACCTCCACCCTCTGCTCCTGTCTTGCCACCCACGCCGTACTGCAATTTCGTTACGGCCAGACCCGCCACCCCTTACCCGACAAGCGCTGGGGGGTCTATCCGCACCGGGTGGTCGACCGGCGACACCCGCTGGTCGACGACGTCAATACCCTGTTCGATGTTCCCCACTCCCGCTTCAACGAGATCGACCGCGAGCAGTTCGCCGCCGCGAGGCTCCGGGTGCTGGTGGAAAGCGCCGAGGCCGGCGTCCATCTGGCGGTGAGCGAAGACGGCTTCCGCATCGTCTTCTTCCAGGGTCACCCGGAGTACGATACCGTTTCTCTGCTCAAGGAATACAAGCGCGAGGTCACCCATTTCGCCACGGCCCAGCGGGACACCTATCCCCCCTTTCCCGAGCACTACCTCGGCAGCCGGGACCGCGCCATCCTCGACGAGCATCGGGAGCGGGTCCGCGCGGCCCGCGAGCGTGGCCGCGAGCCACCCCCGTTTCCGGACGCGCACATCATCCCCGATCTCGACAACACCTGGCACGACACCGCCGCGGGGGTGGTTGGCAACTGGATGGGCAATATCTACCAGGTCACCAACAACGACCGCGGCCTGGCCTTCATGGACGGGGTAGACCCCAAAGACCCCCTCGGTCTGGGGCGATAGGCCCGCTCACTGGTAGTGTTCTAACTTTGTTGTTTCCGGGATTCGGCGTATATACCCAGGGACAACAAAATTACAACACCACCCGCTCACTGTCCACCGAGGTGCGGGATAACGGCTAGAATGTATCGAGACGATGAGCGGTTGTTCCCTTCTGCGGTGGATGCCGGATAGGGTCGGCCCTGCTCAGAGGTGTCGGATACGATCATCGATCAACCAAAGGAAGCCGCCAAGGTGCAACATCGAAACCATTTGAAGCCGCAGGAACAGACCGTCGTGGTCCTGGGTGCGAGCCCGAAGCCGGCACGCTATGCCTACCAGGCGGTGCAGCTGCTGCGCGAGTATGGCTACCAGGTGATTCCGGTACACCCGAAGGTCAGCCATATCGACCAGGTCCCGGTGGTCAATGATCTGCACCGGGTCCCCCGGCCGGCCCATACCCTCTCCCTGTATGTCGGACCCGCGCGCAGTAAGGCGATGATCCAGGACATTCTCGATCTGGCACCGGGGCGGGTCATCCTGAATCCGGGAACCGAGTCACGCGATCTCGAACGCGCCCTCGAAGACGCCCGGATCCCTTATGAACATGCCTGTACTCTGGTCCTGCTGCGGACGGGGCAGTTCTGAACCATGCGGGGCGACCGAACGGCGAATCGAGCGCGGTCCCTGTCCCTATTCCCGAGAGCAACCCTTTGCCGAAAAATGAGACCATGGGAAGGATCGTCCCGCCCCTTTATCTGGCCCTTTGCGCGCTGATTCTCATCGGTTGCGCAAAGATCCCGCCGGAAGACGGCGAAGCGGGCCAGGGCCCGTCGGCGGTCAGGGTCGATTCCATGGATGCGGTGACCGACGGCGGCAGTGGACGGGCCGTTCTCAGCCTGCATAAGAGGTATGCCGGCGTGGATACCTGTCGGTTCGGGTTGACGCTCACCAATCGCCTGCCGTACAAGATCACCAACATCGCCTTTCGTTTCAACGCCTACCTCGAGGGCGATGTTTTCCACCAGTCCGTCCTGCGTAATTTCTTCGAGATCCACGCCGAGGCCAAGCAGTATCGGGAGATCGATTTCTCGGGGCTTTCCTGTGATAAAATCAGTCATATCGAGGTCACGGATCCGGGACGCTGCACCCTGGGTACGCTGAAGCGGCCATCGTCGCGGCCCGGAGACTGTATCCGCCAGGTGCGGATTGTCGAGACGCCTTATGTGAAGCTCATTCCCAAGCCCCCGCAAGGGGGCCGTTCGAGGACCGAACCGCGCCGCTAGCGCACCATTCACCTTGATTTTCCAGAATACTTTGTGGCTTCTGGATTAGCATTCCTTGAGAGACCCGCATCTTTACAAATGAGTCAAGTTTTTGCACGGCACAAAAAGTTCACACCCCATGGGCTCCAGGCGAAGTCTCGTCTCGCCGGCTAATCGTACAGGATTAACAGGATGTTCAGGATTCACAGGATTTCTCAGAGGCTGTCTAAAAACCAACCCATTGATTTTGCTTGGTATGGAGTCCTTAACCGGATCGCAGTGAAGCCATCGATTCCCCCTCTCCCTGCCACCCCTCTCCCGCCAGGGGCGAGGGGCTTTGGGCCGTAGCCAGCCTTGTATCCCGCCGATCCCGAGATGGCGGGATACGCTACGCTATCCCGCCCTACGGTCCTCCTGCGGAGGTGTTTCGCCAGCGTTGTCAGGTCAGACATGGAAAATCCCGAGGATCACCCTTTGATCCCCCTCTCCCCGGCCCTCTCCCGGTGGGGGAGGGAGCGTAGAACCGCCGCGCTCGCGCGCTTCTTCCTGGCGGCTTCCGGTGAGCGGGGGCCGTGCGGCGGGGATAGCCAATCAGACAGGGTTTGGCGGAACTGACGGGAATTTGTTTCGAAACCAAAGAAGAATTCTTCGTGTCTTTGTGGCTTGGTGTGAGAAAAACGAGCCAGCGCGACCCACTGACAAGTGTATGGGGTTGATGTACCTGATTTTCGGAGGGGATTCGGCTTAATTGAGAACGCCCCCTAGGAAGCAACGGGTTGCCGATGTTAAATGGAATGCTCCGAAACAAGATAAGAGACCATGACTGTGGAGACAACAATACAACCGCCGGCCAACAGGGGCCTTTATGACACGGACATCATCGCCTGGTCCGAAGAACAGGCGCGTCTGCTGCGCACCGGTCGCCTCTCGGAGCTGGACATAGAGCATATCGCCGAGGAGATCGCGGATGTGGGTAAGAGCGAGCAACGGGAGTTGGCGAGCCGTATGGCGGTGCTGATGGCGCATCTGATCAAGTGGCGGTATCAACCGCAACGGCGTGGTATACCCGTCGCACGTGGATTTTCCGGAAAGCGAGGTGCGTTTATCGTGCCCGAGAGCAAGGCGCGACGAGGAGGAATAGCCAAGCCCTATTGTGACGAGTCGCAACGCTGCTATCGGGTGCGAGAGACGTGCATCGCGGCGGAAAATTCATGTGTGACGGGTATGGTAAGTTGGCGGCGCACGATTCGCGTGCAACGTCACGCCATCGCGTTGCGACTCAAACGCACGCCGAGCCTGAAGGCCGTGCTGCGCGATGCCGACTGGCAGGAGGAGATCTGGTTCGATGCCGTCGCCGCCGCGGGCGCCGAGGCCGATCTCGTGGACCTGCCCCTGATCTGCCCCTGGACTCTGTCGCGGGTGCTCGATCCCGACTGGCTGCCGGAGATCGAGCCGGCATAAATTTTCGCTGGCTCCCAGGCTCCGGCATCGTTCGGCCCTACGCGGGCTACTCGAGGGTCAGTAGGATGATCGGTCTGATCGAGAAGGCACGGGTCAAGACCTGACCCCTTCCGCCTTGCGGAGTCGGCGGGGCCTGGGTAGAATTGATGGTCTTTGGTTCCGAGTCCTGAATTTTCGTCCTCCGAGGAGGTGGCGCCTTATGTCCAAAGTTTGTCAGGTGACCGGCAAGCGGCCCCTCACCGGCTGTAATGTCTCTCACGCCCACAATAAGACCAAGCGGCGGTTTTTACCCAATCTCCACTATCATCGTTTCTGGGTGGAAAGCGAGCGGCGTTGGGTGCGTCTGCGCGTATCCGCCGGCGCCATGCGTATCATCGACAAGAAGGGTATCGACCAGGTGCTCGCCGAGATGCGCGCCCGCGGCGAAAAAGGTGTGTGAGGAGTAAAGCGCTATGGCTAAAGCAGCACGCGATAAGATCCGGTTGAATTCCAGCGCTGGTACGGGGCATTTTTATACCACGACCAAGAATAAGCGTAATCAGCCCGGTAAGATGGAGATCAGGAAGTTCGATCCGGTAGCGCGCAAGCATGTTCTCTATAAGGAAGGCAAGATCAAGTGACCCTGACCTTCCCGGCTCGGTAAAAACCCGCCATCCGGCGGGTTTTTTTTCGGGCGGCCTAGTGCCCCGTTTCACCTTATTTTTCACCCTCAGAGCCCTCCCAACCGCGCCAAGGCGAGAGGAGAACACCGAGCAA
>JAIZWN010000148.1 GCA_020443945.1 Candidatus Thiosymbion ectosymbiont of Robbea hypermnestra
TACGCTTATTGGAACCGCTACACCCCAGCCATGCTATGCGGGCACTATTAACCTTGCTCGAACCTTTAGAGAAATCAACTATCACACCTAAGCGTTCATTGCACGAATTTATTGGTATACTGGAAAATTCCACTGTCTTTTCTGGCAATCCCGTTACTTTACAACGAGACATGCGTGATGAGTGGAATTAAATATTTGTTGGATACTAATATTGTGATCGGCTTACTTAAAGCATTCCCGGACGCAACGAATTTATTACAACCGTATCCTGATTTACTTGAGAAATGTGCCGTTAGCCAGATTATCCGCATGGAATTGCTTGGTTTTCCGGGAGTTGACGTGGAAAACACACAACAAATTTCAGCATTTTTAGAGAATTGTCCAGTTTTCCTTTTAGATGAGCGCATTGAGCAAGCTGCAATTGTATTGCGTCGCACTGGGCGTTTTAAATTGCCGGATGCCATTATTGCCGCAACAGCACAACTTAATGATCTTAAACTTTTAACACTGGATGAACGCCTTGCTAAAGCATTCAAGGCTTATGAAGAAATTGACCAATTTTGAAATATCTAGCAGGCACAGCAGATATGAAATGGGTTGATGTTCAAGGCAGCAGTGGCCCCAGGTTTAGCCCGCGTAGGGCGGGTAAGAGGCGCGCTTGGTAGCTGAGTTGACCACCGTGATCGGACGCCTCGTCACCCGCCGTCAGGTGGTGATGACCAAATGGCGGATGGCGGCCGTCCATGGCCTTATTCGCCCTACGCGGGCTAATGGTACAAGATTAACAAGATTTTTCATTGTTTTGACTGCGAATATGATCGTTGAGAATCCCGTCATCTGTGAGATCAAGGCTCCTGAGACGGTTACAGTTGGTCGACTACTTGGTTGCAACGGGAATCGACATCGGATTGCTAATCAACTTCGGTAAGAATATGACCGTATGCGCCAAACTAAACCATGCTGGCTAGCATTATGAAAAATGAGAAGTACGAGTTTTTTTATGAATATGCTCGCGCATCCCTTGATGATGAACTAAATCGCTCCTCTCGCATAGAAGAAAAAACTGGTAAATTCATTAACCTACTATCGATTATAGTAGCCGCATATTCTTTACTTCTTCGATATTTGGTTCCTGATATTTTTCCACTACAAGGTGTGTTTCGCTGGAGTATAGTAGTGGCCATCGCTATAACCTACTTGGGATTATTGTTATCTTGGGGTTTTTTGTACAAAGCTCTTAAGTTTGTTGAGATGCCAAGGATGCCGCTGGATGATAAATTCATTACTATGTTTAAAAATCGAACGCTGCCTACAAATCACTACACTTTAGGGATAACGGCTTCCCAAGCCTTAAAAGATGCAAGAAAGGCTAATTCAGATAAACTAGAGCTTGTGAGAATGGGGTACAGAGGCATGGCATTTTCGGTACTATGTCTCTCAGTCTCCTTGTTATTATTTTTGATTCACCAGGGTATTCAATAAACGAACAGGGGCTAATCATCATGTCAAATGAAAACAATGACAATGAAAAAGAAAACACGCAACAAGAACTAGAACCAGATTTTGACGCAGAACCACCAAAAGTCACATACATCTTAGATGATGTGACTCCAAAGAGTAGTAATACTTTAAACGAAGATGACGAATAGTCGCATAACAAAAACATCTAGCGGACGCGCCAAAGGCGTGCGCCGTTGATGGTTGCCGTTAGGCTGTAACATTGTATTCTCGTTCCCGCGCGCCGCACAGAGTAGGGTCCGCTGTGCGGACCTTCTTAATATCAACGCCCCTAACAACAGGCTCCTGGGCTTTAGGGTGGGAAAAAGGAATAGCCCGTAGCATCTTTGGACTTTGCCCAACTTACCATGACAAGCGACCAGCACACTTAATGGCAAAGTTCGCACAAGCTCTTGTCGGCGTACCGGTCCCTAAGGAAACGGCATTGAGGCCAACATCTATGGGCGAGAGGCTACTGGGTAACCACAAGTGGAAAGGTGACCGACGAGGTGTGGAAAGAATCCATCAGGAACCAAAAGCCGTTAGAGCTGGATGACGATTTTGAGGTTGTGTAGCGGCAGCGAATGGCCGATGAATCCGGCTTTAAGCCGTAACTCGAAGCCACCGGCTTTAGCCGATGAAGTGTTCACACCTGGCAACTCGCCGTCTACTGCCTGTTGGGCAAAATTAAGGGATGGTTGTAAATATGTTTCTTAACCTATCGTTGGGAGTTATAACCAGTATAATTGCTCATTTTGTATTGAATGGGTCGGTATGGATTGGTTTTTTATTGTTTACAGTTGCTTTGTTCTTGGCGATATACTGGGAGATTTTATCAAGAAAATTGATTCTGGTTTACTTGCTTATTTACCCCATTTTTATGGTTATCCAGATTACATTGCCGCATCCGGTTGATTTTACTTTCAGAATTTTAAGTCCGATTCACAATCAATATGTACTCGTTGGAAACAGATTTCACATTGAAGGTGTTGGGGGTAAAAGAAAGCTGCAACTGTTAGTAGAAGATACGGTTTCGGGAAATACGTACTGCGTAGATACACGCTTGGCTCGTTTGCAAGGCAATAGGTGGCGATTTGCTGACTGTGAGCTAAGTGCAGTGAACACTTATCGAATTGTTGTTCAATATAGAGATAATGACACGCAGTTCGAGACACAGGAAATTACTCTCCACTCTACAAATAAGTTAACCCTGTGGAAACAGATATATAACTTCTACCGAAAGGTAGTCTTCATGCTCTCCAATCAGAGCAATCAATAGCACGTGGGAGTCTGCCATGAATCGTATAGTGAAGCTTGGTCTAGGTATGGGCTTTCTTGCAAGTATGTTAGCTTCTTCCAATGCATTGTCGCAAGAGTCAAGCCGCACAATAAACATCACTTCTCCAAGTTGTGGGGGAACATTCTCTTGTGAAGCAGTCCGCGGCAATGAGTGCTTTTTTACAGTACAGGGGACTGCAAATGGTCTTACAGATGGCGATTATGTTTCATTGCTATTAAAAATTGTTGGTGGGCGGGAATGGTGGCAAGGAGGAAATTCAGTAGGTTACAATGAAGACTTTAGTGACTCCTGGATCATCAGCATGGTCAGCGTGGACCCAACGGGAATATCTAGGAATTTCGTTGGCAGAGCTATAGTGACTCGTGGTCCACAGAGGTCGGGGCGAAAGTATTCGAGGTTTCCGAGTGATGTGGCCATCTCTACCTCTGCATTTTGTCAATGGACGTTGCAAACTGATTCTGTGACACCAAGAAGGCCGTAGGGCGGGAAAGCGTAGCGCATCCCGCCTTCCGGGGAGGGGAATAATCGCCTCAGCCCGTAGCTCGTAGGATGCGGTGAGGCCAGGGATGACCGAACCGCATCGATGGATGGCAGCGTACCCGACACTGAACACTGATACCAAATATAACCCCTTACGATAAGAAGGGAAAGATCATGACCTCGGAAGCCACTGTTACAATTACAGAAATGCTTGAAACACTACCGGAACAGCTAAAAGGTCGAGTAGTCGAACATCTGAGGGAATACATTCAAGACCTCCGGGACGAAGCGCAGTGGAATGATTCATTTTCTCGAACCCAAGGTAAGCTGATCGAGACGGCCAAGCAGGTACGTAAAGAGATCGCGGAAGGCAAAGCAGCTCCCTTGGATATTGGGACACTATGAAATCCGCGACTGTACCATCTTTCTGGAAACAGTACGGGAAACTTGACCACGATATTAAGGTACGGGCGAAAAAAGTATATCGGTTGTGGGCCAATGACCCTTTCCATCCATCTTTGCGTTTCAAGTGCATCAACCGGAGCGAAAACATCTGGTCGGTGAGGGTGACACTTGGTTACAGGGCTCTTGGTGTTCTTGATGGAGATACGGTCACTTGGTTTTGGATTGGTAGTCATGATAAATATGAGCAATTCTTCAGTTGACTTAAAAGAAGCTCGCGTAGGGCGGGTAAGGGGTGCGCTTGATAGCCGAGTTGACCACCGTGATCGGACGCCTCGTCACCCGCCATCAGGTGGTGATGACCAAATGGCGGATGGCGGCCGTCCATGGCCTTATCCGCCCTATGCGGGCTGCCGTAGCTGAAAACGGATATTTCCTCCTGAATTTGGCGATCTTGAACCAATTCTCGAATACTACATTGGGAATTATGTCATGCCTAAAACACTGATAGGCGATGCAGTTCACCTTGCCTATGCCAGCTATTATGGAATTGAATATCTTTTGACTTGGAACTGTAACCACCTTGCCAATGCCAGCAAGAAAAAACATATTCATGTCATCAATGGTCGGCTTGGCTTGCCGACACCTGAAATTATCACTCCGCTAGAGTTATTCAAGGAGATACAAGACAATGATCGAGTCTGACTTGTTACTGGAAAAATACCGTGTTCAAAAAAAATTATCGGCGGAAAGCGATACGATTAGAGAATATTTAGCTAAAACTCGTCTTGCAGCTGAAAAAGTTGCTCAGTCATACGGTTTTTCTTTGCGTTACGTTCAAATATCTAACATGGACATCCAGCCGGCTTCAGCTCCGCTACGCTCCGCAGAGTCGTCTGATTCTGGCGTTAGGGCCGTAGGGCGGGAAAGCGGAGCACATCCCGCCTTCCGAGGAAGGGAATAATCGCCTCAGCCCGTAGCGCGTAGGTTGGGGTGAGCTTGCGAACCCCAACAAATTGCCGCGTCGAGCCAAGGATGTTGGGGTTCGTCGCCCCTGTCGGGGCGACCTCACCCCAACCTACACGGATGGATGGTTGGGATGATTTTATAGCTCGTAGGATGTGGTGAGGCCAGGGATGGCTGAACTGCATCTTTGGACGGTGGGCGTACCCAACAAAGATTTTGGGTACGGGTTATTTTTGGCCCTTTGCCCAACCTACCCGGCTGCCTGAGGTGGGCGGAGGTATGTTTGTGTTGGCAGCAACAGTTAAAATTTCAGGGCAAGGGCAGGTTATCATTCCAAGAAATATGGTTGACTCACTGCATTGGACTGATGGCATGGAGCTTACGCTTGTGACAACAGAGTCAGGTGTAATGCTTATACCAAAAACACACAAAAAACTTTCTGCAAATTCTTTGCGTGGTTCTTTACAACACGAAGGCGAGCCAATTCCCACTGAGCGGCTTTGCAAGCCTGTTGAGTATACAAATGATAGCGTTTGATTCAAAAGATAATCCTGTTAATCTTGAAAATCATGTTAATCCTGTCCTATTAGAACGTTGGGTAGTGTTGTAGTTTTGTGATCTGTGATGCTTGAATCCGCAGATTACGCAGATTCTCGCCGGTGAAAAAACGCAATAATCTGTGAAAATCAGCGCAATCTGCGGATAACAATGACGGTGAGAGGAGGTCTCTACGCTGAATCCCAGAAACCACAAATCTAAGATACCACCAGAACGTTGTAGTGACTATGGCTTTACTTTCTTTATTTTTAGTGCGGTATGGAAGAGGAAAAATCATGCTCTCAACCATTGAAGTAATTGTTGAAAAAAATGGCAATGTACGCTTATTGGAACCGCTACACCCCAGCCATGCTATGCGGGCACTA
>JAIZWN010000149.1 GCA_020443945.1 Candidatus Thiosymbion ectosymbiont of Robbea hypermnestra
TACGCTTATTGGAACCGCTACACCCCAGCCATGCTATGCGGGCACTATTAACCTTGCTCGAACCTTTAGAGAAATCACCTATCACACCTAAGCGTTCATTGCACGAATTTATTGGTATACTGGAAAATTCCACTGTCTTTTCCGGCAATCCCGTTACTTTACAACGAGACATGCGTGATGAGTGGGATTAAATATTTGTTGGATACTAGGGGGCGTTCTCAATTGGGTCCGCGTAGGGCGAATCAGCTTGCGCCATCCACCGGGTGGCAACGGGTAGCCGCCCCTAGGCCCACTGATGCGGTTCGCTTCGCTCACCACATCCTACGGAAGTTACTTGATTTTTATGGTGATTTGGCCTAATTGAGAACGCCCCCTAATATTGTGATCGGAAATTTAATTGTTCCGTTTAATCAGAGAAATAGACAAACTCATTGAAGAATTTGAGACTTTGAAGAAAAGCGATCTTCAACATCTTCGCGAGAAAATGGTCGAATTGATAAGGCAAAACGACAGAGCGGCATTGCTTTACCACCTATCAGTAAAGGAGTTGTTTGGTGATTCAGATAGATGAATATTCAGTTGGGAGCCGTCAATTATGAATATCCATACAGTAATAGATGATCGACTCTTTCATCAAGCCGTATATATGACAGGTATGGCTGATAATCGTATGTTACTTGAATACGCATTACGTTCACTATTACAAGCTCAGGAAACTAGAAATTTAGAAAAAACCGCGCAATCAAAATTTGATTTTTGGGAACGATTACAACATTTTCGCGGTTCAGTCAATTTATCGGAGCTAGGCGATATAGATGAAATCTTTTCTAATGTACGAGATAAAGACTCCGGCAGAACGATAGTACTATGACTTTGCGTTATTTGCTGGACACCAACATTCTTTCGGAAGCGATCAAACCCCATCCTTCATCATCAGTTCTTGAGCATACGAATCGCCATAACTCCGAAGTATCGACTGCCAGTGTGGTTGTGCATGAACTTTTATTTGGTTGTTTGCGTTTACCTCTTGAGGCTAAACGCCGTGTCGATCTTCAGGATTATCTCGACCAAGTTATATTAGCCGGCTTGCCTATTTTTTCTTATGATACTGCCGCCGCGTTGTGGCATTCTCAAGAACGCGCTCGTTTGACAGCGCAAGGCAAAACCCCGTCTTTTACCGATGGACAAATTGCCGCTATTGCTAAAGTGAATAACCTGACTTTAGTCACTCGTAATGTTGATGACTTTGACAGGTTTGAAGGATTAATCGTAGAAAACTGGTTTGATTGATTATGTACTCAAACCAGTTCTAAGGCATTCTGAGATTGATGAAAACTTGACCACGACATTAGAGCACGGGCGGAAAAAACACAACCGTGGGTGGTAGTGAATTGTCAAGTGGTAGAAATGCGGAACCACTGTCGACGGTTGGACGTTCCCACCCGAACCTTTACGAGAATAGGAATGCTGGGGCTCGCAAGCTCGCCCCAACCTACGGGAAAATGTAGATACCTTAGGTTGCGGCGGAAAATCCGTCGATTGCGTGTCAAATCAACTGCGAAGAGATGAGGTTGCCATGAAAAAGATCGTTCACTTAAGTGATCTGCACATTGGCTACAAGAATATGTCCGATGTCTTTGAAGGAATGATTGGTCGCCTGATTTATCTTTGTAAGCCGGCCAACGAATATGTGGTGGTTATTACGGGGGATCTTATTGATGATGCGACAAAAGAGGGGCAATTAGCGGAAGCAAAATCTTACATAGAAACAATCAAAAAAGAGGGCTTTAGTCTATTAGTAGCTCCTGGGAACCACGATTATGGAAGCGGAAACAGTGCTACAGACGAAAGAATGAAAAGATATAAGCAAGAAATATATGGTGATGCAAATACGAAGTTTCCAAGATTTGATCCCATCGGGGGTGTTGCGTTCATTGGCCTGGATTCAATGGAGGGCGAGATAAAGAAGAATCAGGGGGCATGGGCAGATGGGGAAATCGGAGAAGAACAATTAGAGAAGCTGGACAATTTGTTATCTAGCCAAGCAGTCGCAAACTGCCAGTATACTGTGGTATATCTCCATCATCACCCTATAGATGAAAGTAGTTTCTTTCGGCGAGTAATTCGGGAGTTTCACGGATTAGATGACGCAAAAGAATTAAAGAAAGTATTGGTTGCGCACGAGATCGACGCGTTGTTGTTCGGACATAATCATGATGGTAGGCAGTGGAATGGAAACTGGGGAATCAAGCGTGCTTACGATGCAGGAAGTTCTACCGGAAAAGGAGATACACAAGGCCCCCACAGGGTGATTGATTTAGCAGAGCCGCTATACACGGATTTTGATGCGCAATTATAAACGCCAGACTTAATAACTGGCTCGTCCCCACGCTCTAGGGCCGTAGAAATAGCCCGTAGGATGTGGTGAGGCCAGGGATGGCCGAACCGCATCAATGGATGGCAGCGTACCCGACACTGAACACCGATACTGGATATAACCCCTTATGAGTCAGAAGGGAAAGAGCATGACCTCGGAAGCCGCTGTTACAATTACAGAAATGCTTGAAACACTACCGGAACAGCTAAAGGTATGAGTAAACTCATTTTCAAGGAAGGGAAAAAGTATACATTCAGTGATTATTTCGACTTGAGTAATCCGACGGAAGAGATTGCCGGTGAGTTCGGTTATTCATTTGAAACGAAGATTCTTGATTTACCGATTGCAACGGATAAGGATGAAATATTAGTTCAGGTTGTAAGCATAACTGCTCATGATTACAGGAAGAAATAGAATGAAAGATTATAAAATAGCCGAAAGACAGATAACTGTCAGCGTTGGTGAGTCGGTTCGTATCATCCGTGAACTTCAAGACATGAGCCAAAACGAGCTAGCCCAGTCAACTGGTATTCCGCAATCCACCATTTCGGCCATTGAGAACGATCGCATTAATCTGGATGTGGAACGAGCAAAGCAATTGGCGGCAGCACTTAAGTGTCATCCATCCGTGCTAGTGTTTCCAGGATGGGATATAAGCAATGCCGCATGACGGAGTATTTAATTCCGTAGGACCATTTTCAGGCAGTATACAGTAGCGGAAGACATAACATATGGGTAAACTCGTGCCGTCAGGATGCCGATTTCTGAGCCGAGTCTTGGTAGCAAGGAAGTGCTAAGGTGCGTGGCGGTCATCAATGATGCTTGCGGCGAACGAATGACCTCAATCTCAAGTGTGAAAAAATGACGGATAAAATCACTATCGAGATCGACGGGCGTGCTTGCGAGGCGACCCCGGGCGAGACGATCATCATGGTCGCCGACCGTGAGGGTATCCCTATCCCGCGTTTTTGTTACCACAAGAAGCTGTCCGTTGCCTCCAATTGCCGCATGTGCTTAGTGGAGGTGGAGCAGGGTGGGCGCCGCCTCCCCAAGCCGGCGCATGCCTGTGGTACGCCCGTCGCCGAGGGTATGCGGGTACTGACCCGCTCGCCCCTGACCCTGGAGGCCCAGAAGGGCACCATGGAGTTTCTGCTCATCAACCATCCGCTGGATTGTCCGATCTGCGATCAGGGCGGCGAGTGTGAGCTCCAGGACGTGGCCGTGGGCTATGGCGGGGATGTGTCCCGCTACAGTGAGCGCAAGCGGGTGGTGGAGGATGAGGACTTGGGTCCTCTGATCGCCACCGAGATGACGCGTTGTATCCACTGCACCCGATGCGTGCGTTTCGGGGCGGAGATCGCGGGCGTCCGCGAATTGGGCCTCACCGGCCGCGGCGAGCATGCGCGTATCGGCACCTATGTGGCGCACACGGTCGCCCATGAGCTCTCGGGCAATATTATCGACCTCTGCCCCGTGGGGGCCCTTACCTCCAAGCCTTTCCGCTTCACCGCCCGCTCCTGGGAGCTGACCCAGGCCGAGGGGATCGCCCCCCACGATGCGGTCGGCTCGAATCTCCTCTTTCACATCCGCGACAACCGCGTCATGCGGGTGCATCCCAAGGATAACGAGGCGGTGAACGAGACTTGGCTCTCGGATCGGGACCGCTTCAGCTACCAGGGCCTGAATACCGACGACCGCTTGCTTCACCCCATGGTCAAACGGGATGGGCAGTGGCGGACTCTCGAGTGGCAGGAGGCCCTGGATCGGGTCGCCGAGGGACTCAAAGGGTTTGGCGGTGAGGAGCTGGGCACCTTGGTGTCGCCGACCGCCACGCTCGAGGAGATGTATCTGCTCCGGAAGATTGTGCATGGCTTGGGTGGCAACCACATCGACGCCCGCCTGCGCCAGCGGGACTTTCGCGGCGATGCTACGGATGCCTCCTTGCCTTGGCTCGGGGTGCCTATCGCCGAGCTGGAGCGGCAGCAGGGTCTGCTGCTCATCGGGACGGACATCCGCCAGGAACAGCCCCTGCTGGCCCATCGCATCCGCAAGGCCGTCCTGGCCGGTGCCCAGGTGGCCCTAGTCAATCCGCTCCGGCTCGATCTGACCTTCCCGAACACCCAGTATGTGGGGTCTCCGGCCCGAATGCTCGAGGACCTGGGGGCCATCGCCAAGGCCCTGGGCGAGACCGGCCAGGGTCCGCTCAAGGATTGGATCGCCGCGGCCGAGCCGGGGGCGTCCCACCAGGAAACGGCGAGGCAATTAAAGGCGGCGGGGGAACAGGGCTCCGGCCTGATCCTGCTCGGCGCACTGGCCGCGGCCCACCCGGATTACTCCCTGCTCCGGGTCCTGGCCCAGCTGATCGCCGGGGCAACCAAGGCCACCCTCGGCTACCTGCCAACCGCCGCCAACAGCCTGGGGGCCTACCTGGCCGGCGCCGTGCCGCACCTGGAGCCGGGGGCGCAACCGAGCCAAGCCGCTGGAATGTCCGCCGCCGCCATGCTGGAGCAGCCCCGCAGGGCCTATCTCCTGTGGGGCGTCGAGCCCGGCTATGACTTGGGCAATCCGGCCCAGGCGATGAAGGCCCTCGACCAGGCCGAGCGGGTCGTCGCCTGCGTCACCCATCGCGACCTGATCCTGGAGCGGACGGCCGACATCCTGCTGCCCATCGCCGCCTTCGCCGAAACCTCCGGCACCTTCGTCAATGCGGGCGCGAGCTGGCAATCCTTCCGCGGCGCGGTGGCCCCGCCCGGCGCGGCCCGGCCCGGTTGGAAGCTGCTGCGGGTCCTGGGCAATCGGCTCGACCTCCCCGGTTTCGACTACATCAGCTCGACGGATGTCCTCACCGAGCTGCAAGAGCTCTGCGATGGCCGGGAGTCAGGCAACCAGCCGGACAACCGGCCCCAGGGTGGCCTCGAAGCGGAACCCCAGGACGTAGCAGAGGACGGGCTCGTGCGGATCGGCAACCGGCCCATCTATGCCGGAGACGCCCTGGTGCGCCGCGCCCCAGCCCTCCAGGGCACGCCGATCGCCGGCCGTTTCGGCGCCTTCCTTTGCGGCAGCCAAGCCTCCGCCCTGGGGTTGACCGAGGGCGACCCGGTCGAGATCCGCCAGAACGGCCTCTCCGTCAAAACACAGGTGAGTCTGGACGAAAGGGTCCCCGCGGGTTGCGTGCGCATTCCGGCCGGGGTGGCCGGCAGCGAGACCCTGGGAGACCAGATCGGTCCCGTCTCCATAACCAGGGTCTAGGGGGCGTTCTCAATTAACCGAATCCCCTGAAAATCAAATGCAGCAAACCCATACACTTGTCGGTGGGTCACGCCAACTCGGTGTTCTCACACCAAGCCACGAAGAATTCTGCCGTGGTCTCGGACGGCTCTTGGCGTTGCCGGTGCCACCGCACCGTCATTCC